>JAICUO010000035.1 GCA_025935815.1 Streptosporangiaceae bacterium | reverse complement strand
TCCGGCGGGCACCGGCGCGCCGGTGGCGATGCGCCGGGCCGCCCCGGTGGTCAGGGGGCCGGGAAGCTCACCGGCCAGGATGCCGCGCTGGCCTACCGTCCACGGGCCCGGCCCGGCGATGGCCCAGCCGTCCATCGCGGCGGTGTCGAAGGCCGGCAGGTCGGTTAGCGCCGTCAGCGGGGCAGCCAGCGCGTGGCCTGCCGCGTGCGCCAGCGGACGGGCCAGCACCGGCAGCGGCACGGCCGCCTCGCCCGCCGTGCGGCGGGCCTGCGCCCAGGGCATGGCCTGGACGTGGCCATGGCGGTCGGTCCGGACGGCGAGCTCAGCCAACCGGGGCCTGCGCAGCGGTGACGGCGTCCTTGCGGTAGGTCTCGATGGTCTGCTCGGTGTGGCCGCGCATGAGCTGCTGCGCACGCTCGGCGTCACCGTCGGCGATGGCGGCGATCAAGCTGGCATGCTCGATCCACGCCTCCCGGCCCCGCGGCCGGGCGATGGGCGTGAAGTACCAGCGCACTCGCCGTTCGACCAGCGAGATCAGGTCGGCGAGCACCTTGTTGCCCGAGATCTGCACGATGCAGGAGTGCAAGGCGGCGTTGGCATCCACGAGGCCGCGCGGGTCATCGGCGGCCAGCGCGGCCTCGCCGGCTGCCTGTAGCTCGCGCAGCCGGGCGACGTCCGCCGCGGTAGCACGCTGCGCGGCGCCGTAGGCGGAGTAGGCCTCCAGCACCGACCGCACCCCCAGCAGTTGCCCGATTTCCTCCTCGGTGGGAGTGTGCACGAAGGCGCCGTGCGCTGGGCGCAACTCGACCCAGCCATCACCGTGCAGGCGCTGCAGCGCCTCCCGGATGGGCTGGCGGCTGACGCCCAGGTAGTCGGCGAGGTCGGATTCGACCAGGTGCTGCCCCGGCCGCAGCGTCCCGTTGGCGATGAGCTCGGCGAGGGCGTCGTAGACTGCCTGGCGCAGCGGCGCGGGGCGGGCGACAGGACGGGCACTGGCGGTAGCTGGATCACGCATTGATGGATGCTTCTTCCCCCGAGATTGACTGGGTAACTAGGGGGTCACGATATGCATGGCCTCGCTCCCCGGCGACACGCCTATTGTATGCAATGTACCGCCGCGCCGCGAGGCCCGGCGCTAGGGGATGAAGACGATCCGGCCGGTGGTGGTGCCGGCGGCCAGCCGCGCTATCCCGTCGGGGACCTCGGCCAGCGACAGCCGCTCGCTGACCAGCGTGCGGATCTCGCCCGCGGCGGCCAGCCGGGTCAGCTCGGCGTGGCAGTCGCGGACGCCGGCCGGGTCGAGCCGCGCGTACAGCCCCCAGTGCACGCCGACGATCGAGTAGTTCTTGACGAGGGCGTGGTTCATCGCGGCCTGCGGGATGTCGCCGCTGGCGAACCCGATGATGAGGATCCGCCCGTCGAACGCGATGCACTTGGTGGAGCGGCGGAACGCGTCGCCGCCCACCGGGTCGTAGACCACGTCGGCGCCGCGCCCGCCGGTCGCCTCCTTGACCACCGCCACGAAGTCCTCGGCGTGCCGGTCGATGACGACGTCGGCGCCGAGGTCGCGCGCCACCCGCGCCTTGTCCGGGCCGCCGGCGACGCCGATGACCCGCGCGCCCGCCGCCTTGCCGAGCTGGACCGCGCCGCTGCCCACTCCCCCGGCGGCGGCGTGCACCAGCAGCGTCTCCCCGGCCTTGAGCCCGGCCCGCCGGTGCAGCGCGTACCAGCCCGTGTGGTAGGTGACCTGGAACGGCGCCGCCTCGGCGTCGTCGAGGGCCGCCGGGGCCGGGAGGACGGAGCCGACGTCCATCAGGGCGTACTCGGCGAACGCCCCGTGCGGCAGCACCGCCCCGCCGATCACCCGGTCCCCCGGCTGGTGGCCACCCGCTCCCTCGCCGGCCTCGACGACCTCACCGCACAGCTCGACGCCGGGGGTGAACGGCAGCGGCGGCCGGACCTGGTAGGTGCCGCCCAGCATCAAGACGTCGGGGAAGTTCGCCGCCGCGGCGAGCACCTTGACCAGCAGCTGCCCCGGGCCGGGCCGCGGCCGCGGCACTTCCGCCAGTTCCAGCACGTCCCGCGGCTCCCCATGCCGGCTTACTTGCCAGGCTTTCACGCTTTACTCCTGTCCTTCTATCCGCTGCTGCAGGCGGTTCATGCCCCGCAGCCACTTATCGGTGCTGGTGGCGCGGACGGCGTAGTAGTCCTGGACCTCCGGGTGCGGCAGGACCAGGAAGCGGCCGTCGGCCAGGGCCGCGGCGAGCACGTCCGCAACCTGCTCGGGCTCGATCGCGGAGCCGGCCAGGATGACGTCCCCGGCCCGCCCGGAGCCGGCCAGCATCTGGGTGCGCACGCCCTGCGGGCACACGCAGTGCACCGTCAGGCCGCGGTGCGCGTAGCTGGCGGCCAGCCACTCGGCGTAGGCGACCGCGCCGTGCTTGGTGACCGAGTACGGCGCCGATCCCAGCATGGTCAGCAGGCCGGCCGCCGACGCGGTGATGACGAGCGTCCCCGCCCCGCGCTCCAGCCAGCCGGGCAGCAGCAGCCGGGTCGCGCGGACGTGCGCCAGCGTGTTGACCTCCCACGCGCGCTGCCACACCTCATCGGGGGTCTCCGGGCCAGAACCGCCCCCGGTCCCGGCGTTGGAGCAGTAGATGTCGATCTCGCCCAGGTGGCTCCTGGCCGCGGTGATCAGCTCCTGGACGCCGTACGCGGTTCCGGCGTCCCCGGGGACCGCCAGCCCGCCGATCTGGCTGGCCACGGCCGCGGCCGCCGCCGCGTCGAGGTCGTTGACTACCACCCGGGCGCCATCGGCGGCCAGCCTGCGCGCGATCGCCCGCCCGATGCCGCCGCCCCCGCCAGTGACGACGACGCCGGCACCGCTTACGCCGGCACCGCTTACACCGGCACCGCTTATCTTGATCATGACGCTGACGTTAGCGCGTTGGTCACGGTCCGGCCTAGCTCGGCGCCGGCGATGGCCTGCAGGCAGCGCACCACCAGGGCGGCCAGGCGGTCAGGCGGTCACTAGGCGATGTTCACCGAGCCAGGCCTCCAGCGCCGCGTACGCTCGGGCGCGCGAGTCCGGTATCGACAAGAACACGTCGTGCCGCGCGTCCGCGATGGCCACGTCGGTGACCTGGCCGCCGAGGGACGGCGCCCAGCGCCCGATCTGCGCGGTGTCCAGGACGCAGTCGGCGTGGTCGCTGGCATCCGAGTACTGGATGGCGAGGTGGGAGCGGGTGGAGCGCAAGACCAGCGTCGGCACGCCGACCTCCAGGCCCCGGTGCAGCCGCGCGTGCGCGCGGCGGATCGCGTGCAGCCAGCCGAACGTCACCGGGAAGCCGGCCAGCGGCTTCAGGTCGGTGTCGAAGTCCCACTCACCGGTGCCGCTGACGTGCAGCGTGCCCCCGTAGCAGCCCGGCCGCGGGTTCAGCCGCCCGAAGGGCCGGACCTTTCCCATCACCCGCAGCGCCTGGGTGAGCGGGCCGCGCGCCGCCCAGCCGCCCTGCAGGTCCAGCCACGGGCTGTTCATGACCAGGCCGGCCACCGGCGCCGTCGCCGCGGCGGCGTTGCGCCGGTGCTGCCACAGCGCGATGACCAGGCCCCCGGTGGAGTGCGCGGCCACGATCACCGGCAGGCCCGGGTGCGCCTCGGTGACGATCGCCAGCGCGCGGTCCATCTCCTCGTCGTAAAGCCGCAGGTCGGACACGTAGTGCGCGGTCTGCCCGGGGCGGCGGGCGCGGCCGCACTTGCGCAGGTCCAGCGCGTAGAACGCCAGGCCCCGGCGCGCGAAGAAGTCGGCCAGCGCCGTCTGGAAGAAGTAGTCGGTGAACCCGTGAACGTACAGGACCACGCCCCCCGGGCGCGGGTCGTCCGGCTGGGGGTCCCGGCGGACGAGCACCGCCTCGGCGGTGCCCTCCCCGTCCGGGTCGGTCCCCAGGTCCAGGACCGCCTGGGCGTACCCAGGCCCCAGGATGTCGGGCTTCCAGTCCACGTCGCTCATGCTCAAGGGCCTCCGTCCGCGGTGCGCGGGGTGATTCCGCGCTGATTCACCCCGAACTGCATCATGCAGCATGCGGCGCGCCTTGCCCACCCCAGGCCTCGCGGGAGGCGGATCGACCACAGTCGCTTACGTCCGTTGGTCCCGCACGGGCCGATGTGAGGTCCCCGAAAAGGATTCGGGAGTTATCTCCGGGACTATCGCGCGATGCCGCTTACCTCCGGTGTCCCGTCTTCACCGGCTGCCCGGTGCGCCCCGATAGCCGCTCCAGGTCACGCCCCCGGCCGGCATGAACATCGCCGTTGCTGACGATCGGGCCGCGCTTCGCGGCCCGATCGTCTGCACACGGCCCCGCGCAGGGCCCCGGGCGGGCATCCGGGCGGCCATCCGGGCGGGCGCCCCGCCCCGTGACCACGGCGAAACCGGGGGGCGGCGCGAAGTAGCGGCTGCCGCCGCCCGCCGGCCCGTCGGCCGCGCCCGACGCATCCGAGGGGTTACCGCATCCGGATCTTGTTCGCCCGGGTGAACTCGGCGTAGCCGCCGAACGCGCCCTCCACCTGGTCCTCGGTCAGCCCGAAGTCCGGCAGTGCGTACTGGTGCCGCCGTTCGGCCCGGCGCCGCGCGGCCTGCCCGGCGTGCCAGCGCTCCATCCGCGCCCGGCTCTGCTCGTCGAACATCCAGCCAGCGTGCTGGTAGATGTCCGCGGCCGTCTGGACCGGGTCGGCGACCAGCTCCTGGTAGCTGACGTCGATGAAGCGGCGGTCAAAGTCCGCATGGGTGCTCCGTAGCCGCGCCACGCCCTCCAGCATCCGGCTCATGAACGCCAGCTGCTCCGCACCGAGTGCCGCCTTGCCCGCCGCGTCCAGGGGGTGCGCGGACAGTGAGCGGGCCGACTCGGCGAGGCTGAGCCAGGACGGGAGGAACTCGCGCGGCGAGCGGTGCGTCTGGATGAAGACCGCGTCGGGGTAGGCCGCCACCAGGGCCCGCGGCTCGGCGAGGTGGAAGGGCATCTTCAGCAGCCATGGCCGGGGCGCCTCGCCGAGCCGGGTGCCGCGCTGCCAGCTGAGGTGCCGCATCGCCTGGCGGTGCACGCCGTAGGCGAAGCCGGCGTCCCGGGCGGCCAGCCACCGGGCGTAGCGGGGGATGGCGAACCGCAGCGGGTAGGTCCAGGCGGCGAAGGACTCCTCCAGGAAGGCGAATTCCTCCTCAGGCTCCCCGATGTCCACCGCGTGGATACCGCGCAGCGCCTCGGCGACCCCCGTCGCGGCCAGCAGGTCCTCGGCGTAGCCGCGCCGCGCGCCCGGCTGGCCGCCAGCGGGCAGGGACGGGTGGGCGACCTCGTCGGGGTAGGGCGCCCAGAACCGGGTGCCCCTGGCGAGCAGCCGGTGCAGCAAAGTGGTCCCGGTGCGGTTGATGCCGAGGATGAACACCGGCCGCTCGACCCGCTCGCGCGCGATCTCCGGATGGCGCGCGCGCTCGGCGGCCAGGCTGGCCCGGTTCCACAGCCTGCGGCGCAGCTCGAAGCCGATCGCGGGCCACCGGTCATCGCGGATTCGCGCGGCGGGCGCCCGCAGCGCCGCGACGAGCTGGTCCAGCCCGTCCAGCAGCTCCGGCGGGTACGCGTCGTCGAACCCCACGTCCAGCCGCGCCGCCAGCTCCCGCGCCTGGCGATGCAACGAGGCGGCGTCAACCGGCACGGCGGGCCGCTGGTAGGGCCATTCCCCCGGGTGGCGGCCGATCCAGCTCAGCGAGCGCGCGGTCGTGGTGATCAGGCCCGGCCAGTCCGGTCCCCTTGCTTTCAGGCCGGCCGTGCCCAGGCCGGCCGTGCCCAGGTCAGCCGTAACGGAGGCTACGCTGACCGGTCGTTCCTGCGACTCCCGGCCCCCGGCCTCGCCGGGCGCGGGGAACCACAGGCGAGCGAAGTGATCGATCAGCGGCCAGTGGCCGTGCAGCGGCCCGCGCGCTCCGCGGGCCTGGCAGGCGCGCTTGAACTCCTGGTAGCTGACTTCCCTGACCGGCAGGCCGAAGTCCCCCAGCGCGAGGCCGTGGGTCGCGGGCCGCGGGTTGACCAGGTGGTAGGTGACGTGCTGGCGGCGGGGGCTGAGCGAGAGCCGGACGAGCGTCTCGCTGACGGTGTCGACCGGCTCGGTCCACATCGTCGTGAAGCCGGCGGGCGCCAGGCCGGTGTCCAGGACCGCCGAGACGACCCGCACCTTGATGTCGGTGCTCTGCGTGAAGCCGGTGGAGGCGGCGATCCCGGTTTGCGGCAGCCGCATGATCGCGACCGGCACCCCGAGGGCGCGCGCGAACAGCAGCCCCTGCTCGGCCACCAGCTTGCTCCACGGGTAGCCGATGAGGCCGGGCGGCATCACCGAGCGCATCAGCGCGACGTCGGGCATCGCCTCGTCCTCGATGCGCATCCCGGCGAGCTCGCCGGCGAAGTTGCCGAAGTACTGGGGGAAGACGCCCATTGTCGAGGCGTAGATGACGTGCTTGACCCGCTTGGTCAGCGCCAGTTCCAGCACCCCCGCCAGGCTGCGGGTGTTGGTCTCCCGCAGCGCCGGGTACGACGAGATCAAGTTGAGGTCCGCGGCCAGGTGGTAGACCGCGTCCACCTCGCCGGCCAGCCGGGTGAAGTCCTCTTCGGCCAGGCCGAGCAGCGGCTCGCCGACGTCCCCGGTCCACACCGTGATGCGCTCGGCGAACGCGTCGTCCCAGATCTCGGCGGCCGTCATCCCGGCCCGGATCCGGTCCCGGCCCCGGGCCGGGCTTTCCGCGCGCACCAGGCAGTGCACGACCAGGCCCGGGCAGCGCCGCAGCAGCTCCGCGAGCACGAAACGCCCCACGAACCCGGTCGCGCCGGTCAGGAACACCGCGGCGAAGCGGTCCGGGGCGGCCGCCGGCCCGGCCGGCCTGGCCGCCGCCAGGTCGCGGACGATGTGCTGCAGCCGCGCCAGGTCCTCCTGGCACTGCGCGGGCAGGGTCGCGTCGGCGGTGGTCGCCGCCGACGCGGCCTCGAACGGGCGGCCGGCGTCGTCGGCACCGGGTCCCAGGGTGGCCTTGCCGCTGATGATCGCGTGCGCGATGGATTCCGGCGTGGCGGTGGTCATCAGGTCCAGGATGCCGACGTGGTGGCCGAAGCGGGACCGGATGACGGCGCTCAGCTCGGCTATCGACACCGAGTTGACGCCGAACGAGGCGATCGTCTCCTGCGGCCCGACCTGCTCGTGCCCGGACAGGCGGCCGATCGTCGCGCAGATGTCGGCGCTGATCGCCTCGGCGGTCAGCTCCTGGCCCGCGAAGCCGCCCGGCTGGCCGTCGTCGCCCATCCACCGGCTGGCTCGCATGAAATCGGGGTGGCTGACGCCGCCGGGCAGCCGGCCGATGTCGGCGCAGATGACGTGGGAGGCGTCGCCGGCGGCAGCTCCGCCGGTGACAGTGCCGCTAGCAACAGTGCCGCTAGCAACGGTGCCGCTAGCAACAGTGCCGCTGGCAACGGTGCCGCGCAGGGCGGCGTCCAGGCTGGCGATGGCCACGGCCACGCTTACCGGCGGCATCCCGGCCGCCCGCATGACCCGCAGCAGGTGCGGCTGGCGCGCGGCCATCCCGGCCTCGGCCAGGCCGGCCATGTTGAAGGCGAGCGCGGGCAGGCCGCGGCCCTGGCGGTAGGCGGCCAGCCCGTCGAGGTAGGCGTTGGCGGCCGCGTACACGCTCTGCCCGGCGTTGCCGATAACCGAGGCGATCGATGACAGCAGCACGAAGTGGTCCAGCGCAAGGCCCCCGGTTGCCCGGTGCAGGTTCCACGCGCCGCCCGCCTTGGGCCCGAACACGGCCGCCACCGACTGCGGGGTGACATCGGCGAGCTGGTGGTCGTCGAGGACGGCGGCCAGGTGGAACACGCCCTTGAGCGGCCGCGTCAGCCCGCTGACGACTCTGGTGACGTCCTCGGGACGGGAGACGTCGCCGCGGGCGATGTCGAGGGTGATGTCCGTGTCGGGCATGAAGTAGCTGATGTTGGCGGCGTGGCGCAGCCACTCGGCGTCGCGCCGCCCGGCCGGGTCGCGGTCCAGCAGGGTGAGGTGGCGGGCGCCGGCCGCGGCCAGGTAGGCCACCAGGTGCACGCCGAGGCCGCCGAACCCGCCGGTGACCAGGTAGGTCGCCTCCGGGTCGAGGAACGGGCGCCGGTCGGTGACGCGCAGCCGCCGGGCCGCGGCGTCGTCCGGCGCGAGCAGGACGATCTTTCCCTCGTGCTGGCCGCTGGCCATGAACCGCAGTGCGTCGGCGTACCGCTCGTAGCCGTAGGTCGTCACCGGCGGCGGCGGCACGGCGCCGTCCTCAAGCAGCCGCAGGCAGTCCAGCGTCAGTTCCCGGGCGCGGTCCGGGTCGTCGTGCATCAGCCGGTCGATGTCGATGGCGGCGAAGCGGAGGTTCTTGCGGAACACCGACAGGCCAAGCGCGGCGTCGGCGTAGATGTCGACCTTGCCGATCTCGCAGTGCCAGCCGCCGGGACGCAGTGCCTCCAGGCACAGCGTGATGTGGTGGCCCGCCAGCGAGTTCAGCACCACGTCGACGCCCTCGCCGCCGGTGGCCGCCATCAGGTCGTCGTACCAGCTGAAGCTGTGGGAGTCGAACGCGCCGCCCACGCCCAGCTCGCGGAGCTTGTCGCGCTTGGCGGCCGTGCCGGCCGTCGCGTAGACGACCGCGCCCGCGCGCCGGGCCAGCGCGATCGCCGCCTGGCCGACGCCGCCCATGGCGGAGTGGATGAGCACCCGCTGGCCTGGGCGCAGCCGGGCCAGGTCGGACAGGGCGTAGTAGGCCGTGACGTAGACCGACAGCGCGGCGGCCGCCTGCGGCATGGACAGCGCGGCGGGCTTGGCGAAGACCGCTTTCTCGGGGACGGTGACGCTGCTGGCGACGCACCCGCCGGCCATGAAGATGACCGGGTCGCCCGGCCTGACGCTCGTGACCGCCGCTCCGATGCGGGTCACGGTGCCGCTGGCCTCGATCCCGACCTCGCGGCCGAGCGCCGACCGCTCGTAGGACGCCATCGGCAGCATGTCCAGCGTGACCATGATGTCGCGGAAGTTCAGCGCCGCGGCGCCGACGGCGATCTCGACCTCGTGCGGGCCCGGCTGCGCGGCGGGCACTGAGCGCATCGCCAGCCCGCTGATCTGCCCGGCCGCAGCCAGCTGGAGCTGGTAGCGAGCGTCCCCGGCGAACTTAGTGGGCGCCGTGACCTCGGCGGCCGGGGCGGTGGCCTCGCCCTGGCCGGGCGGGGTGACCAGCCGGGGAGCGTACAGCAGGCCGTCCCTGATGGCCACCTCCCGCTCGCGGACGTCGTGGCGGGCCAGCCAGCGCAGCGTGGTCAGGTCCGCGGCCGCGCCGACGTCGGCCAGGCGCAGGTCGAGCGCGGAATCGACCTCGTGGCCAAGCGCGCGGACCGCGCCCCACAGCGCCGCCGCTCGCGGCGCGCGGACATCGAGGGCCGACCGGCTGGTCACGACGGTCACCCGGCAGGGGTCGTCGCCCCCTTCCCGGGCCGCGATCAGCGCCCGGATGAGCTCCAGGAACCGGGTGACCAGGCGCGTGCCGGCCGGGTCGTCGCCTGGATCGTCGCCGGAACCCGGGTCGTCGCCGAAGAAGTCGATGGCGCGCAGTCCGCGCATTTGCTCCTGGACCGGTTCCGACCACAGCCACGGCGCGTCGAGGGATTCCCGGGCGACCCGGGTGGCCTGCGGCGCCATCCACCATGCCCACGAATCGCCCAGGTGCCCTGGCCCGGTGATCACCCAGCGAGGCTCGTCCAGCTCGCCCGGGGCGCCATCGGGCAGGTCTGGCGGCGCGGCCCACAACGCCTCCTGCTCCCCCGCCCGCAGCCGCCGCCAGCCGCCCCCGGGCGCCTGGCCGCCCTCGGGGGCTTGGCTGGCCCCCCGGATCAGGGCGAGCCCGCCGGGCACGAGCAGCCGCCGCAGCAGGTCCCACGTCGCGCCGGTGATCTCGGTGGCCCGCGCGTCCGCCACGATGAGGTCGCAGCCCGGCTCGCGCAGCAGGCCCCCGGCGAGGTCAACCGACGCCGGGTCGGCCAGGTCGGCGACGGCGAACCGCACGGGCGCGCTCTCGTCGCTGGCCGGGCCGAAGGCCTCGGCTAGCCGTGCGGTGCCTGCTGGAGATGCCCCGAGCAGCCACGTTTCCGCGTCACCGCGCTCCGGGGCACCGCGCTCGGCGGCACCGCGGTGGCCGCCGCCGAGCCACCCGGCCGCCGCCGCCTCCTCGGGCGCGGCGTCCTGGGTGAACTCGGCGACGCGCAGGATGGGCGGGGCGCCCGCCGGGCCGCCCCTCAGCGCGCTGATCAGCTCGTCAATGCCGGTGCCGGCCGCGGGCGCGGGGGCGGCCGCCAGCGCGTCGGCGACCGCCGGGGCGACGCCCTTGCGCTGCCAGCGGAGCACGTGCCTGCTGCGGCCGAGCACGTCCTGCTTCGGGTTGGCGAAGGCGCCCAGGTAGGTGCCGAGCCGGGCCACCCGCTCGCCGGTGGCGGCGTCGTACAGGGTCAGCGTCCCGCTGACGTGCTCGCCCAGCGGCAGGGCCAGCTGGCCCCGGGCGTGCAGCCCCGTGGGCGCGGGCGGGACGTAGTGGCAGGCCAGGCGGGCCGAGGTGGGGAGCCGGTCAACCGTGAAGTCCTCCAGCCGCCGGGGCACCGCGGAGACGTCGGAGCACTGCATCATGTAGCACAGGAACGACTGGAGGCCGCCGTCGAGCAGCGCGGGCGGGAACCGGTAGCCGGCCTGCTGGCTGTCTCGCCACAGGGCGCCGCCCATGCGCAGGTCGAGCAGCAGTTCCTTGGTGCGCGGGTCCTCCAGCGATTCGCAGACGACCTGGAAGTGCGGCCCGTACTGGAAGTACTCCCCGATGACGGCCGCCATCTGGTCGTAGAACTGCTTGCGGCCGCCGAACTGGCGGGTGGTGAACCGGGACCGGTCGACGCTGTCGATCCCCGGCCCGGCTGACGGCCCAGTCGACGGCGCGGGCAGCCGGCGCACCGTGCCCGCGCAGTGCAGCACGACCGGGGCGCCGTCCTCGTACGCCGAGGAGGTGATGCGGAACGCGAACGCGTCCGGCTGGCCGGCCTGAGGCTCCAGCTCGGTCTGCAGCCGGACCGGGGGGCCGGCCAGCACGCAGGGCTTGCGGAACTCGACCCGCGAGAAGTGCGCGGGCGCGCCGCCGAGCGCCTGCAAGATCATCTCGAGGTAGCCGGCGGCCGGCATGATCGCGGTGTTCTGCACGCGGTGGTCCGCCAGCCACGGGAAGTCGGCGCTGCTCATCCGGACCTCGAAGCGGAGCCGGTCGCCGGGGATGCGCCGCCCGAGCAGCGGGCCCGCCGAGTAGTCGCCGCGCCTGAGGAAGAACGTGTCGTCGGCGAGCGGGTCCATCGTCGGGCGCTCGTCCTTGGGGTGCGGCGGCAGCAGGTGGCTGACCGGCCGGACCCGGGGATAGCGGGCGGCGAAGTCCAGCGGCGTTCCCGCCCGGTACAAGGCGGCCAGCGCCTCGTGGAAGGAGATCCGGGAGTCGGCCCCCCGCGCCAGCGTGGGCACGCAGGCCGGCGGCGCGAGGGAGCCGGCGGGCTGGTCAGCGAGGCACTGGCGCACCGACGGCAACAGCGCGATCGACGGGGCGACCTCGATGACGGTGTCAGGGCGGCACTCCCGCACCGCCGCCTCGATCGCGGCGGCGAAGCGGACCGGGCAGCGGACGTTGGACCACCAGTACGCGGCGTCCAGGTGCTCGGTGGCCTCGCCGGTCACGCTGGAGACGAACGGCACGCTGGCCGCCATCGGCAGGGTGTCGAGGAAGGCGAGCGACTCGCGCAGGCCCGCCTCGATGACGTCCATGGCCCGGGAGTGGAAGGCGACGTTGCCGCGCAGCAGCCGGTGCTGGACTCCGCGCTCCTCCAGCAGCGCCACCGCGCGCGCGACGTCGGCCGCGCTGCCGCACGCCACCGTGCTGGCCGGGGCGTTCTCGCAGGCGATCTCCAGCGTCGGCCCGCCGGCCGCGCGCACGATCTCCTCGGCGCCCGCCCGGTCCAGCCCGATCGCCAGCATCCGGCCCGATCCGGCGGTGCGCTGCTGCTGCGCGGCCCGGTGGAAGATCAGCCGGGTCGCGTCCGGCAGCGAGTAGATGCCCGCCGCGTAGGCCGCGGCGACCTCGCCCGCGCTGTGCCCGACCACGCAGGCGGGCCGCACGCCCCATGACCGCAGCAGCTCGGTGAGCGCGACCTCGATCATGAAGATGGCCGGCTGGGCGAGCTGGCACTCATCGAGCCGCTCGGCCGGCGCGCCGAAGCACTCCTCGCGCAGCGAGAACCCGGCCAGCTCCCGCCAGGCGGCGTCCACGGCGTCCACCGTGTCCCGGAAGGCCGGCTCGGTCGCGTACAGCTCCTGTCCGCAGCCCGCCCACTGGGTCCCCTGCCCCGCGAACACCATCATGAGCGGCTCAGCGGCCTCCGTTGCGGCGATGAGCTTGCCGAGCTCTCGCGCGGTCTCGCGCAGGGCCTCGGGCGAGCGGGCCGACAGCGGCACCAGGTACCCCGCGCCCGGCGCCGGCGCCGGGTATCCGGGCACTGGCCCCGGCCAGTACTCGGTCAGCAGGCAGTGCCCGTTGGCCCCGCCGAAGCCGAAGGAGTTGATCCCGGCCACGACGGGGGCGGCGCCGAACGGCTCGCAGTCGGTCTGGACCCGCAGCCCGGTGAAGTCAATGTCCGGGTTGGGCACCATGAAGTGCCGGGAGACCGGTGCATAGGTCCGGCGCTCGAACATGAGCAGCACCTTCAGCAGCGCGCAACCGAACGCGGCCGCCTCCATGTGGCCCACGTTGCTCTTCACGCTGGCGATCCGCAGTGGCGTCGTCCGGTCCGGCCCGCCGAACACCTGCCCGATCGCGTTGCCCTCGATCCGGTCGCCGACCCTGGTTCCGGTGGCGTGCGCCTCGACGTAGTCCACCTCGTCGGGGGACAGGCCGGCCTCGGCGCAGGCGGCGCGCATCAGCGCGACCTGCCCGTGCTGGGTGGGCGCGGTGATCATGCGCCCCGGTCCGCTTCCGGTCGCGCCGTCGGCCGCGCCTGCGGTGTTCACCGCCGTCCCGGCGATGACGGCCAGCACCCGGTCCCCCGCTGCCTGCGCGGCGGCCAGCGGCTTGACCAGGTACACGAAGACGCCCTCGGAGCGCATGTAGCCGTTGGCCGTCGCGTCGAACGACCGGCAGCCGCCGTCCGGGCTGATCACGCCGAGCCGGGCGAACCCGGCGCTGGTCTGGGCGCTGCCCAGGTAGGTGGACGCGCCGGCGACCGCCTGGTCGCAGTCACCGCGGGCGAGCGCCGTGACCGCCGCGTGCATCGCGGTCGCGCCCGACGAGCACGCGGTCATGTAGGTGGCCGAGGGGCCGGCCAGGTTGAACGCGTAGGAGATCCGGTTGGGCAGCATGTCCAGGCTGGTGCCGGTGACCGCGAACTCGTTCGGCCCGTGCGGCGGCCGCCAGTTGCCCGAGGCCGACACCTGCGCGCCGACGAAGACCCCGGTGCGGCTGTTCCGCAGCCGGGCGTGGTCCCAGCCAGCCTGCTCGATCGCTTCCCAGGTGCAGGTCAGCAGCATCCGCAGCTGCGGATCCATCACGCTGGCCTCGCGGGCGGACACCCCGAACAGGTGGCAGTCGAACAGGTAGGGCTGATCCCCGCGCATCAGGCCCTCGTACCCCGACCCGAAGCGGCCCGGCCCCGGCTCGCCGCCGACCGGCTCATACCCCGGCCCGTACCGGCCGGCGACCGGCTCGCGGACGACTTCGCGCTCGGTCAGCAGCTGCCAGAAGCTTTCTGCCGTGGCGATGCCGCCCGGCATCCGGAAACCGTAACCGACAATGGCGTAGCGATCCTGCTTCATTTCCGACTCCCCGCCGAGTCTCGATGCCCCGCGTCCCCGGTGTCCGCGCGACCATGCGTACTGCCCGGACCGGACACTAAAGGAAAATCCGCCCGCTGTCCGCCCCCGCATTCCGCGCGCTTAACGCTACATTGGCCCCAGTAGTCACATCACGAAACTCAGGTCCCTGCAGGCGTAGCTCACGGCGCGCGGGCGCAATCCAGAGTCAATACGTCAGGGCATGACTCAATCCGGACACAACCCAGCCGGCTGCCCCGCTTAATACCGCAGCCACCGCTCAATACCGCACCCACTGGAAGATCGTGAGTCGTTTCCGGGACTATCACACCGGAAATGACTCACGATCACGAAAGAACGGCTTAGGTCCCGTCAGTAGTGGTAGGGGAAGCGCTCCCAGTCGGGCGCGCGCTTTTCCAGGAACGCGTCCCTGCCCTCCGCGGCCTCGTCGGTCATGTACGCCAGCCGGGTGGCCTCGCCCGCGAAGACCTGCTGCCCGACCAGGCCGTCGTCGATCAGGTTGAACGCGAACTTCAGCATCCGCTGGGCGGTGGGGCTCTTGCCGTTGACCTTCGCCGCCCACTCCAGTGCGGTGTCCTCCAGCTCCGCGTGCGGCACGACCGCGTTCACCATGCCCATCCGGTGGGCGGCCTCGGCGTCGTAGGCGTCGCCGAGGAAGAAGATTTCCCGGGCGAACTTCTGCCCGACCTGGCGGGCCAGGTAGGCCGAGCCGAACCCGCCGTCGAAGCTCGCCACGTCGGCGTCGGTCTGCTTGAACCGGGCGTGCTCGCGGCTGGCCAGGGTGAGGTCGCAGACCACGTGCAGGCTGTGGCCGCCGCCGGCCGCCCAGCCGGGCACCACGCAGATGACCACCTTGGGCATGAACCGGATCAGCCGCTGGACCTCCAGGATGTGCAGCCGCCCGCTGCGCGCCGGGTCGATGGTCGCGCTCGTCTCGCCCTCGGCGTAGCGGTAGCCGTCCTTGCCACGGATCCGCTGGTCCCCGCCCGAGCAGAACGCCCACCCGCCATCCTTCGGCGACGGGCCGTTGCCGGTCAGCAGCACGCAGCCCACGTCGGAGGACATCCGCGCGTGGTCCAGCGCGGTGTACAGCTCATCCACCGTGTGCGGCCGGAAGGCGTTGCGCACCTCCGGCCGGTTGAACGCCACCCGGACCGTGCCGGCGTCCGTGCCGCTGGCGGTAACGGCGCGATGGTAGGTGATGTCGGTGAAGGAAAAGCCCGGCACCTCGCGCCACCGCTTCGCGTCGAAGATCTCAGAAACCATGGCGTCCATTGTGTCTTAGCTGGCACCCGTGTCTTGGCTGGCACCCGTGTCTTGGCTGGCACCCGTGTCTTGGCTGGCACCGTGTCTTGGCTGGCACCGTGTCCTAGGGGACTGGGGCTCAGCGGGGCGCGGGTGCCGCGCGCAGCACGCAGTCACCGCAGCGGTCCGCGCGCGCGGACCGGGCGTCCGGCGCCAGCCGGTAGAACAGGCAGCAGCTGGCCCGGCGAAACCCCGGGCCCGGCGGCCCCGGCTCGCGGGCCAGCCACGGGCTGGCGAACAGGGCCCGGGCCGCCGCCCACGCTGGACTAGCCAGCCCCGGCCGGGCCGCCGCCACCTGGCCGGCGGCGGCGTTGATCGCCGAGGCGACGTTGCCACGCAGGACGCGATCGGACACCGGGACCGCGCGGGATGTCGCGATGGTCAGCGGGGCGATAACCCCCGCCAGCAGCTCATGGTGCCAGTCTCCGGGGACCGGGCGGGTCCCGGAGACTGGCGCCGGGACCGACAGCGGCACCGGCCCGCCCAGCTCGGCTTGCCACCACAGGCCGTCCAGGCTCAGGTCCAGGTGCTGGCCGAGTGCCGCCGCGGCGAGCGCGGGCGACACCAGCCGCGCGACCAGGCCCAGGTGGACGGCGGAGGCGGCCACCCGCGCGTCGATCTCGCCGGCGGGCCGGCCGCCGCGGGCCGCCAGCACCGCCCGGACCATGGCGACGCGCTCTCCCAGCGCCCCCGGCCGGGCGGCCAGCTCGCTGACGGGCCGCCAGGGCGCGGCGGGCGCCTGCCCCGGCGGGTGCGCGCGGACCGCGAAGAACGGGCCGAGGGCGGCCAGGTCCGCAAATACCGGGCCGCCCCCGTCCGGCGCCGTCAGGGCGGGCCCGCTGCCGACGGCACCCGCTCGTTCGGCTCCGGGGCGCTCTCTTCCCCGGCAGCACTGTCTTCCCCGGCAACTCCCCCCGGTACCACGCGCGGCGCGCGGCCGATGATGAACCGGTCCAGCAGGGCGCCGAACGCCAGCGCGATCGTCGTCCACCCGAGCAGCTGGTTGATGACGGAGTACCAGCGGAACTTCCAGAGCACGTCCGCGTCGAACCCCGGGTAGAGGATCTGCCCCGGCGCGATCGTCTTGCCGTCGATGACCAGCGGCACCGGCAAGATGTTGGTGATCGGCTGCGGTGTCTCGGTGACGGCGCGGGCGTACCCGAACTGGTTGCTGGCGGCCACGTTTGCGGCCAGGTCACCCAGCGGCGGCATCCAGCCGATCAAGATCCCGTACGCCACCAGGAACGACACGGCCGCTATCAGCACCGCCGGCAGCACGCCGACCCGGTGTCGCAGCTTGACGGCCAGGTAGGCAGCCAGGCCAAGCAGGAACAGCGAGCAGCCCACCAACGCCAGGTACAGCTGCCCGCGGGTGGTGATCGTGAACGGGTGCCCGATCGCCGGCGGGTTGGCCGGGTACTTGATGAACGGGAGCAGGTACACACCGAGGAAGCCAAGCCCGGCGATCAGCCACGCCAGCCTGCTTGGCCGCAGCGCGAACCGCCCGTGCAGCACCAGGTAGGCCACCGCCACGAGCGCGCCCATCGCCACCGAGAACGCGATGATGCCGCTGGCCACGCCGATCGTGGACTGGATGTCGCGGGAGAAGGTCTCCGTCTCCGCTGGCGCGGCCGTACGGTGCGCCGCCTGGTTCAAGGCGGTGAGGACGGCATCACGTCCGTACTCATAGTCGACGGCCTTGCTGACCAGCGGCTCGGCGAAGATCTTGGCGAAGGTGAATCCCAGGACGCCCGCTACCAGGCCAGAAAGCGCGCCGCGCAGGATAATCCGGATTTCCATGACCGGGTCGCCACTATGTCCTTGGTCAGCTCGGCCGTCTTCAGTGGCAAGGGAACCCGAGGAAGTGCCGGGCGTCGTGCACCCACTCGTGGACGACCATCGTCTTGCCGAACAGCGAGACCATGCCCTCGTCGACGCCGACGAGGTAGTAGATCGCCAGCGCCAGGAAGGCGGTGCCGCCGAGGATGACCGCCACCCGGCCCTTGGACAGGGCCTCGGGGGTGACGCGCGCGCGAGTGGTGCTGCCGGGGACTGAAATGCTCGCCATGGCGGAGCCTCCTTCAGGATCGTGCGTCCCTACTGCGGAAAAGGCATCGCGACGGCGAAGTGTCTGACTCACCAGCGGTGTCAGCTGGCTCACAGTGGCGCGACCGTGCTGGACTTTCACCAGCTTCCTCGCGCCGTCACGCACCTTGGACGCTACCTGGGGCAGTCATGCCGGTCAAGACCAAGGCCGCTCCGTACGGCGGTTACGCTTGCCCGGTGGTGAAAGGCGCCCTGCTGGTGGCGGGCACGTCGTCGGACGCGGGCAAGAGCGTCGTGGTGGCCGGGCTGTGCCGGTGGCTGGCACGGCAGGGAGTGAAGGTCGCGCCGTTTAAGGCGCAGAACATGGCGCTGAACTCGGCCGTCACCGCCGACGGCGCCGAGATCGGCCGTGGCCAGGCGATGCAGGCGGCCGCCGCGGGCGTCGAGCCCGAGGCGGCGATGAACCCGGTGCTGCTCAAGCCGGGCAGCGACACCCGCAGCCAGGTCGTGCTGCTCGGCCAGCCGGTCGCCGAGGCGGGCGCGCTGGACTACCAGGACCTCAAGCCGATGCTCGAGCACGCCGCCGCCGACAGCCTCGCGGACCTGCGCCGCCGGTTCGACGTGGTGATCTGCGAGGGCGCCGGCAGCCCGGCGGAGATCAACCTGCGGCACCGCGACATCGCGAACATGGGGCTGGCCCGCGCGGCGGGCCTGCCCGTGGTGGTGGTCGGAGACATCGACCGGGGCGGGATCCTCGCCGCCATGTACGGGACGCTCGCGGTGCTCGAGCCCGCCGACCAGGCGCTGATCGCCGGGTTCATCGTGAACAAGTTCCGCGGTGACCTCCGGTTGCTGCAGCCCGGCCTGGACATGCTGCGCGACCTGACCGGCCGGCCCGCCCTCGGCGTGCTGCCGTGGCGGCGCGACCTGTGGCTGGACGCCGAGGACTCCCTCGACCTGGACTCCCGCCCCCGTGGCGTGCTGGCCCCCCTCGGGAAGGACACGCTGCGGATCGCGGTCGTCCAGCTCCCCCGGATGTCCAATGTCACCGACGTGGACCCGCTCGCCGCCGAGCCCGGCGTCGCCGTCGACCTCGCGACCACCCCCGGCCAGCTCGCCGGGGCCGACCTGGTCATCGTGCCGGGCACCCGGGCCACCGTCAGCGACCTGGCCTGGCTGCGGGACAGCGGCCTGGCCGCCGCGATCACCGAGCGCGCCCGCGCCGGCCAGCCGGTCCTCGGCATCTGCGGTGGCTACCAGATGCTCGCGCGCACCATCGACGATGACGTGGAAAGCCGGGCCGGCCAGGTCCCCGGGCTCGCCCTGCTGCCCGCGTCGGTGCGGTTCGCGGCCGCCAAGACCCTCGCCCGCCCGTCCGGGACCGCTCTCGGCGAGCCGGTGAACGGCTATGAGATCCACCACGGGATCGTCACCGTCGACGGCGGCACCCCGTTCCTCGACGGCTGCGCGGCGGGCAGCGTCGCCGGCACCACCTGGCACGGCATCTTCGAAAGCGACGGCTTCCGCCGCGCGTTCCTCACCGACCTCGCCGCCCGCGCCGCCCGCGACTACACGCCCGCCCGCGACGTGCGGTTCGCCGCCGTCCGCGAGCGCCGCTACGACGTGCTCGCCGACCTGATCGAGCACCACCTGGACACCGCCGCCCTGCTCGCCCTGATCGACGGCGGCCCCCCACCCAGGCTCCCCACGATCATCACCCGCCTCGCGCCCCCGTAAGGCGTCCCGTCCGGGCACGGCGCCGGGAGGAATTAATCTTCGACCTGAAAAAGTCTTCGAGTCAGCCTGCGGGCCGACGCCGGCCCGAGGTCACCGGTCCTCCAGGTCCCCTTCGGTTTCCAGGTAGGCCTGGCGCAGCGCGGCCAGCGTCGCCGGGTCCGGAGTGTCCCACAGCTTCCGCTCGGCGGCCTCCAGCAGCCGCTCGGCGATGCCGTGCAGCGCCCACGGGTTGGACCGGGCGAAGAACTCGCGCATCTGCTCATCAAGCACGTACGCCTGGGTGAGGGTGTCGTACATCCAGTCCTCGACCACCCCGGCCGTGGCGTCGTAGCCGAACAGGTAGTCCACCGTCGCGGCGAGCTCGAACGCGCCCTTGTACCCGTGCCGCTTCATCGCCTCGATCCAGCGCGGGTTGACGACCCGGGCGCGGAACACCCGCGCGGTCTCCTCGGCCAGCGACCGGGTCCGCACGGTGTCCGGCCGGGTGGAATCGCCGATGTAGGCGCGGGGGGAACGGCCGGTGAGCGCCCGGACCGTTGCGATCATACCGCCGTGGTACTGGAAGTAGTCGTCGGAGTCAGCGATGTCGTGCTCGAGGGTGTCGGTGTTGTGCGCGGCCACCGCGATCCGCGCGTACGCGGTCTCCATGTCCGCGCGGGCTTCGCGGCCGTCCAGGTCCCGGCCGTAGGCGAACCCGCCCCACGCCGCGTACACCTTCGCCAGGTCGGCGTCGTCGCGCCAGTTCCGGGCGTCGATCAGCGGCAGCAGCCCCGCCCCGTACGCGCCCGGCCGCGAGCCGAAGATCCGGGTCGTCGCCCGCCGCGCGTCCCCGTGCACCGCGAGGTCGGCCCGGGCGTGCGCGCGCACGAAGTTCCGCTCGTCCGGCTCCTCCAGCCCGGCGACCAGCCGCACGGCGTCATCCAGCATCGTGACCACGTGCGGGAACGCGTCCCTGAAGAAGCCGCTGATCCGCACGGTGACATCGATCCGCGGCCGGCCGAGCTCGGCCAGCGGGACCGGCTCCAGCCCGCTTACCCGGCGGGAGGCCTCGTCCCAGTAAGGCCGGACGCCGAGCAGCGCGAGCACCTCGGCCACGTCGTCGCCGGACGTCCGCATCGCGGCGGTCCCCCACACCGACAGGCCCACCGACTCCGGGTAGCCGCCCGTCTCGGCCAGGTACCGCGCGACCAGTGAGCCGGCCATCGCCTGGCCGGTCTCCCACGCCAGGCGCGAGGGCACCGCGCGCGGGTCGACGGAGTAGAAGTTCCGCCCCGTGGGCAGCACGTTCACCAGGCCGCGCAGCGGTGACCCGCTCGGCCCGGCCCGGACGAATCCCCCGTCCAGCGCGTGCAGGACCCGGGTGATCTCATCCGAGGTCCCGGCGATCCGGGGCACCACCTCGGCGGCCGCGAACCGCAGCACGGCAGCGACCGCCCCGTCCGACACCGCCCCGCCAAGGACCGCCTCGATGACGCCAGGGGTCGCCGCCGGGTCCCAGCCGGCCGCCTCCATCGCCTCGACGAGCGCGCGGGCCCGCGCCTCGACCGCGTCCGCGCCAGCCCGGTCACCGCCGCCCTCGGCGTACCCGAGCGCCTCCCGCAGGCCGGGCAGCGCCTGCGCCTGCCCGGCCCACATCTGCCGGGCGCGCAGGATCGCCAGCACCAGGTTGACCCGGTCGTGGCCGGTGGGCGCGGCCCCCAGCACGTGCAGCCCGTCGCGGATCTGCGCGTCCTTGATCTCGCACAGCCAGCCGTCCACGTGCAGCAAGAAGTCGTCGAACTCGGCGTCGTGCGGCCGGGTGCCCAGGCCAAGGTCGTGGTCGAGCTTGGCCGCCTGGATCAGCGTCCAGATCTGGGCGCGGATCGCCGGCAGCTTGGCCGGGTCCAGGGCGGCGATCTGCGCGTGCTCGTCCATCAGCTGCTCCAGCCGGGCGATGTCGCCGTAGCTGTCGGCCCGCGCCATCGGCGGCACCAGGTGGCCGATCAGCGTGGCGTGCGCGCGCCGCTTGGCCTGCGTGCCTTCCCCCGGGTCGTTGACCAGGAACGGGTAGATCAACGGGATGTCCCCGATCGCGGCGTCGGTCCCGCACGCGGCCGACATCCCGGCGGTCTTGCCGGGCAGCCATTCCAGGTTGCCGTGCTTGCCGAGGTGCACGACGGCGTCCGCACCGAACTCGGCCTCGATCCAGTGATAAGCGGCCAGATAGTGGTGGCTCGGCGGCAG
>JAICUO010000508.1 GCA_025935815.1 Streptosporangiaceae bacterium | reverse complement strand
TCTTCTGCTGGCTGTCCCAATGCTCTTTCGCCTCCGAAAGGACCGCGCGCGACTCCGTGACAGGCAGTGCGCGGCCGTGGATCTCCTGGAACATCGCGGCGGCCTTGCGGACCATCTTCCGGTCGTCCCGGGTCTGGTCCTCGATAGCCACCATCACAAGAGTATCGGGCACTTCCGAGCCGCTGGCGATCTCGAACTGAAACTCCACCCCTGGGAAGTACCCGGTGTCCTTCACCACCTGGGTGATCACGTTGGGTCGCTGCGACATCACTAGTAGGTGCACGATTTGCCCTGCCATTCCCGCAGGCGTGCCAACTCGGTGGTAGAGCACAGACTCGTGGATGAGCGCTGTGACGTGGACGGGATCGGAGCCTCCGAGTATCGCCTGCCGATCCAGGCGCGCGGCGACGCTATCCTTGACTGCGTTCTCATCCATGCCCTTCATCTCGAACTGAGGGCGGATGTACTCCTCGATCTGCAGCAAACCCGGAATCATCACAGATGCCCAGAGCCGAAGGGCGTCGGCTTCTCTCTCCGCCTCTAGCCAGGGCTTGGCGAAGTCGGGGATGGCGCTGCGGGCGATGCGGGCCATGGCGAGCATGCCGGTGAGGTACTGGCGCCGGGCGGCGGGGACCCGGCAGGCGTCCAGCCACTTGGCGAACAGCGGATCGCTGGGCAGCTCGCCGCCGCTTTCGACCTTGCTGACCTGCTCGCGGACGTAGCCGAGGGCCTTGGCGAGGGCCTCCTGGGTGGCGTAGCCGGCCGCCTCGCGCGCCTTGGACAGCTCCGCGCCGAGGGCGGCGCCGGGATCGGTCCGAGGGTCACGGCTCCTGCGACGGGGCATTGGGGGTGGCCTCCGTAACGTAGTGGGGGTTAGTACCGCATGGGCACTGCCGATAGCGTAACCCGCCATTCGCGTGGGACGGTGGAATTCACGGGATGACACGCCCGCCCGAGCCCGAATTGACTTGGGGCTTATTTTGGCGTGCGCTCCTTACCTCGAACCTGCTGCTGTGACGGAGTCCACTGTGAATGGCATGAATTCCCGAACGCTGGTACCGCCCGTCATCCCTCCGCATCCCTCGTTGACCCATGGCAACTGGCTGGCCGGATTCCCGTGGCGGTCTTTCCTGGAGTTGGGGGCGTACCGGAACGCGCCTGGTTCCGCGCGCGGGCATGCCCGGAATGTGCTGGCCGAATGGGGGCTGGCGCCGTTTACCGACGCGGTGATCTTGCTGGTTTCGGAGATGATCACGAACTCGGTGAACGCGACGGAGCTGGTGACGTGGGAGGCGGGGCGGCCACCGGTTCGGCTGTGGATGCTCGGCGGCCCGGGAGCCGACGGAACGGGGGAGGTGCTGCTGGTGGTGTGGGATGCCGTCGCGGTGGTGCCGGAGATGGGCGCGGCGGGCGCGGAGGACGAGTCGGGGCGGGGGCTGGGGATCGTGCACTGGCTCAGCGGGCGGCAGTGGGACTGCTACCTGCCGCCCGCGCCGCACGGCGGCAAGGTCACCCGGGCGCTGCTGGACTGCCCGTGGCGCGACCAGCCGCCGGACTGAGCCGGCGCGGCCGGGACGGCGGGGAAACCGTGCCTTCTCCTGAGCTCCCGGCCGCGCCGCTGCACCGCGATTGCGTCATCGCGGTCGCTGGCCATCATCAGCAACGAGAGGAAGGGCACCGGAAATGGCAAGAGCGCGATGCGCGTGCGGTTTCACCGAGGTTAACGGCGACGATGAGAGGATCGGTGATCACCTGCTCCGGGTGTTCACGCCGGCGGACGATAAGGGGACCGACGGGCGGGTGCACCTGGAAGGGAATCCGGGGCTAACGTGCCTTTGCGGGTTCAGCGCCAGCACGGCCGGCGAATTGGATGCCCATTTCCTGGAGATGTTCGTCCCGGTCGGCCGGGCGGACGCCGGGGGAGTCGTGCACACGGTGATCGCGTAGCGGGGGAGTGGCCGCCGCCGCGCGGAACCTGACCCCGGCGCTGTGCATCTTCACGAAGGGCTGCTGGAGCGCCAGGCGGCGGACGGTATCGGGATCATCCAGGAACGCGCTACATCCTGGGGCGGGCCAGGAACGCGCGCGCTCCGGGGATCGCCAGCATGTCCCGCTGGCGCTCCGGCGCAAATCGAGAGCCGCGCGAGAACGCTAGAGAAGGAACTCGTGGCCGTAGGTCGGCTCCGCGAAGACGGTGAACCGGCTGTTGGCGTAGCCGAGGGCATCGCCGTCGCGATGGCCGAAGTCGGCCACCAGGCCGACGAACAGCGTGTGGTCGCCGCCGTCGTACTCCCGCCACGGCTGGCAGGCCAGCCACGCGAGCGGGCCGGCCAGCCGGGGCGCGACCGGGTGGTCAAGCCAGGCGTGCCCCCCGGCCGGGCGGCCTGCGAACGAGCGGGCGATCGCCTCCTGCTCGGCGCCGAGCACGTTGACGCAGAACGCCCGGCCGGGCAGCTCATCGTGCGAGCGCGCGCCGCGGCCGACGCTGACCAGCACCAGGGGCGGGTCCAGGGAGATCGAGGTGAACGAGTTGACGGTGAGGCCGCTGCGACCGCGCGGCCCGTCGAACGTCACGACGGCCACCCCGGTCACGAACCGGCTCAGGCACGAGCGCAGTGCCAGCGCGGAGGCGGTGTCCACGGCATAACCCCGCTTTCTGTCATGTGATGGGATGAGCCTAGGCCGTCGGCAGCAGAGGGGAGGAGACGGTGGCGGGCTTGGCGGAAGAAGGCGACGGCGGCGCCGCGCTCTCGCAGACCCTCGACCGGGGGCTGCGGGTGCTCGAGGTGCTCAGCGCGGCGCCCCGCCCGCTCAGCGTCGTCGAGATCGCGGCCGCGATCGGCCTGCACCGGTCGGTGGCCTACCGGCTGGTCCGCACGCTTGAGCAGCACCGGCTCGCGGAGCGCGACGCGGCCGGCGGCTACGCGCCCGGCGTGGGGCTGGCCGCGCTCGCGCGGTCGGTGCGGCGGACGCTGCAGGCCGTCGCGCTGCCCGAGCTGACCGCCCTGGCGAACGCGCTGCGGATGACCGCGTTCGTGGTGGTGCGCGACGGGGCGGAGGCGGTGACGATCGCCAGCGTCGAGCCGCGCGCGGCCGCCGCGCACGTCGCCTACCAGCCGGGCACCCGGCACGCGGTCGACCGCGGCGCGCCCGGGCTCGCGCTGCTGATGCCCGACGCGCCGGCCGCCGGCGACCGGGACGCGCTCCGGCTGGCCCGCGAGCGCGGCTGGGCGCAGTCCGACAGCGAGGTGATCGCGGGGCTGCGCTCGGTGGCGGTCCCCGTGCTCGGCGCCGACGCCCGCGCGGCGGCGGCCCTGGCGGTCGTGTTCGTGGAGTCCCCGGCGACGCCGGACAGCCTGGCCGCCGAGCTGGCGGCGGCGGCGGCGCGGATCACGCGCGCCCTGGCGTGACCGGGGCAGGCGGGGCAAGGCCACGGCCATCATCGGCAACGGATCGCCGCCGCGCCGGGCTTGATCAGTCCTGGCCGCGCAGGAACTGGCGGACGCGCTCCTTGTACGGCTCGCGGTCGTACCCGCGGACCAGGGCCTCGGCCATGCGCACCGGGTCACCGAAGAAGTAGTACTCATACAGCGCCTGCCGGCCCGCGAAGTCCGACAGCGCCGCGTCCCAGGCGAGCCGGAACAGCCGCACCCGGTCGGTCGCGTTCAGGTTCTTCGCCTGCAGGTACAAGTCGATGTCGGCCGCGCCCTGGCCGGCCAGGTCGGCCTCGGTGGGCAGCGCCATCAGCCCGCTCGCGCCCAGTTTGCGGATGATCGCCGGGAACCGCTGGTAGGCCTTAGGGTACCAGTTGCGGCAGGCGTTCAGCGGCGCCCAGGCCGGGGTGAAGACGCCGAACTCGTTGACCGTGGCGTCCGCCTCGGCGGCGCGCATCATGGCCCGCGCGGTCTCCAGCGCGATGACGATCTCGGCGATGTCCTCCAGGACGTGCCCGAACTGCTCGATCCCGATCGCCTCGGTGAGCAGCGACACCAGCCCGAGGATGAACTCGGTCTTGGCGGTGGTCCGGCAGGCGACCTGGTGGGTCATGTGCACCACGGCGCCGGTGGCGGAGTAGAACCCGTTGCACAGCTCCGGGTGGCCGAGCATGAAGATCCGCGTCCAGGGGACATGCACGTCATCGAAGACGACGACCGCGTCCATCTCCTCGAACCGCGACGACAAGGGCGCGTCCTGGTGGGTGCGGCCATCTTGCGGGGTGTGGTCGAGGGACTGGCGGCAGATGAACCGCAAGCCCGGCGCGTCGCAGGGGATCGCGAAGGCGAACGCGTACGGGGCGTCGTCGGCCGTCGCCCGCAGCACCGTGGACGGGAACACCAGCAACTCGTCGGCGATCGGCCCGATGGTGGCGAGCATCCGGGCGCCGCGCACGGTGATCCCGTTGTCGTCTTGGCCGACGATCCGCGCCATCAGCGCGCCGCCGCCCTGCTGGCCGCCGGTCACCGACCGGTTGACCTGCGGCGGGATCAGCGTGTGGGTGAGCAGCAGGTCCTGCTCGCGCACTAGCTCGTAGTAACCGGCGATGTTCCCGGCGAACGCCGGGTCGGCCTGCGCGAACCAGTCCCCGGCCTGGGACAGCGCCATCAGCGCGCTGTTGAGGTAATCGCCGGTCCGGCCGAGCATGCCGCCGGACACCCGCGCCCAGGCGGACATCGCGGCCCGCCGCCGCTCCAGGTCCGCGGCCGCCTTCGGCACGAGGAACGACATGCCGACCCGGTCGCCGGTCGCCGGGGACTCATACGTCAGCACGTCGCGCAGCGCCGGGTCATGCTGCATGTCGTAGAGCCGGGCGTAGCTGGCGGTGACGTTGCGGAACGCCGGGTGCGCCGAGATCCCGCCGGAGACCCGCTCGCCTCCCGCGATGACGTCCGGGCGCGAGGCGTCCAGCCGCTCCAGGTACTCCCTGCCGGTGCGCGCCCCCATGTGCCCTCCCGTAGCCTGGTTCTATATGAGAGCTTCATGCTCTCATATAGAACGGTCCTCACCAAGGCCAGGCCAGGGCTGAATCTTTCACCTGTTCTGGCCCCCGGGCAAAAGGACCGTCATCTTGTTGATCAGCATCCTGACGTGCGGATAACGGTCCTCTCGCGCTATCGGCCAAAGCGGGGCCATTCTTTCCGGCGATTAAACCTGGTTACACTCCGAGGGACCGTGGGGGGCATCACCACAAGGTGGCCGAGCCGCCGTGGTGACCATCAGGAAGGAGCAAACAGATGAGAAAAGGGCGCCTAAACGCCGCAATCATCTCCACCGGCATCCTCGCGGCGTTGCTTGCTTTTGGCGCCGTTCCGGCCGCTCACGGCAGTACCGCGCAAAGGGGAGCCGCTCCGGCGGCAGCCGCCGGGCTGAGGGTCCAGGACCGCTCGCACGACAATGACAATCCTGATAACACGCTCTACGCGCTCTATCAGATTCTCAATAGCGGCACGGCCGCCGTGCCGTTGAGCTCGGTGACGATGCGGTACTGGTTCACCAACGAGAATTCGGCCGACCCGCTGGTCTTCGCGTGCGACTACGCCCAGGTGAACTGCGCCAACATTACGTCCAAGTTCGTTACCCTCTCCCCGGCCAGGACGAAGGCGAACAGTTACGTGGAGCTCGGCTTCACCGCGGCGGCCGGATCGGTGGCGCCCGGCCAGGGCACCGGCGAGATCCAGACGCGGGTCCACCACGTCAACTGGTCAAACTTCAACACGACGGAAACCTACTCGTTCATCTCCGACCCGAGCTTCGTGTACAAGGACACCCAGACGGTGACCGTGTACGTCAACGGCGCCCTGGTCTGGGGCACCGAGCCCAGCTGAAGACCGCCGCGCAGTCGACGGCTCCCCGGCGGCGGGGGCACT
>JAICUO010000783.1 GCA_025935815.1 Streptosporangiaceae bacterium | reverse complement strand
GGGCTGTGGCTGAAGAAGACCGTGCGGATCCGGTTCTGATGCGCGTCATCCCGCTGCGGGGGCTCCCGTGCTGACGCCGTCCTCCCTGCCCGCTCCGGTGCTCGCCGCCGCGCTCGCCGTCGCCGTCGCCCTGCCGCTGCTGGGGTGGGCGCTGCTGGCCCGCCCGGAGGTCGCCGCCGAGCAGGCCCGGGACAACCTGACCCGCGGGCTGGACCCGGCCGGCGCCGCCGCTGCCCGCGCCGGCGGGGCGCGGCCCGGGCTGGGCAGCCGACTGGTCCGGGCACTGACGCCACGCAGCACCGTGCCCCGGCTCAACCGGCTCGCCAACACCGCGGGCCGGCCGGCCGCCTGGCCCATCCCACGGCTGCTCGCCGCGAAGGTGGTGCTGGCCGCGATCGCCGGCGCCCTCGGGCTGCTGGTGTTCACCGCGCATCCCGGTCTGGTCACCGGCCTGCTCACCGGCGCGATCACGCTGGTGTCCTACGTCGTCCCGGAGCTGCTGCTGTACAGCCGCGGCCAGGAGCGGCGGCAGGCCATCGGCCTGGAACTGGCCGACACGCTGGACCAGATGACGATCGCCGTCGAGGCCGGGCTGGGGTTCGAGTCGGCGATGGCCCGGGCCGGCGCCAACGGCAAGGGCCCGCTGGCCGAGGAACTGGTGCGCACCCTGCAGGACATCGCGGTGGGCCAGCCCCGCCGGGACGCCTACCTGGCCCTCGCCGACCGCACCGGCGTGCCGGACCTGGCCCGGTTCATCCGGGCGGTCGTGCAGGCCGACGCCTACGGCGTCTCCATCGCCGACGTGCTGCGCACCCAGGCCCAGGAGATGCGGCTCAAGCGCCGGCAGCGGGCCGAGGAGAAGGCGATGCAGATCCCGGTCAAGGTGATCTTCCCGCTGATCCTGTGCATCCTCCCGGTGCTCTTCATCGTGCTGCTCGGCCCCGCCGTGATGGACATCGTCGCGGCCTTCAGCTCATGACTCTGTCGTCCTCCGGACGACACCGCGGCCAACGGCCGTCCCCGACCTGACCGGAAAATAGTCACCGCAGCGAAGCCTCGATGGCGCGCTTCAGCCGACCCCGGGCGGGAGTGCCCGGGGTCGGCTGGGGGGTGATGGTGGTCAGGCGGCTGGGGCGAGGGTGACGGTGTAGCCGAGTGCTTCCAGGCCGCGGATGTGGTCGCGGGTCTTGCGTCGGGTGTCGATGCGGATGCTGTGGTAGTCCGCGCCGAGGTCGCGGAAGCGCAGGTGGGGGTCGGTGAGCAGGTGCCAGATGATCACGAGGATGGAGCGGGCGACCGCGACGAGGGCCTTGAGTTTGCCGCGGCGCTTGACCAGGCGCCGGTAGCGCTCGCCGAGGAACGTGTTGGTCTTCGCTGCGGCGGTGGCTGCCTCACCGAGGACGCCTTTGAGGTAGGGGTTGCCCTTGCCGGTGCGTCGGGGGTGGTCGCGTGGCCCGGACTGGTTGGTGCGGGGGCAGAGCCGGGTCCAGGAGACCAGGTGTGCGGCGGTGGGGAACTGGGCCATGCTCAGCCCGATCTCGGCCAGGATCACCTGCGCGCCGCGGCGGGCCAGGCCGGGGATCTCATCGAGGCGGTCGAGCGCCGGCAGCGGCTGGTCGCCGGCGGACTGGGTGGTGGCGGGTGGGCCGCCGTCGGGTCCGGCCGGTGCGCGGGCGGCCGGGATTGCCTCGATCAGTTCATCGATGCGAGTGGTCAGGCGTTCGATCTGGGCGTTGAGCGCGTCGATCTGGTCCAGCAGCATCCGGGCCAGCTCGCCGTGGTGGTCGTCGAACCGTCCGGTGAGCGCCTCAACCAGGGCCGTGTGCTTGATCCGCATCCGGCCGCGGGCGAACCCGGCCAGCACTCGCGGATCGCGTTCCCCGGCGATCAGCGCCTCGATCATCTCCCGCACCGAGACGCCGTCGATCCGGCTGGCCACGGTGGTGATCTTGATGAGGGCGTCTTCGAGGAGCTTCTCCAGCCGCTGCCAGTGCCGGATCCGCTCGGCGGTCAGGTCGGTGCGCAGCCGGGTGTAGTCACGCAGCACCCGGATCGCCGCCGGGGGCACGAAGGAGGGTCGCAGCATGCCCCGTTCGGTGAGCTTGGCCAGCCAGACCGCGTCCAGCTTGTCGGTCTTGGGCCGGCCCGGGACGTTCTTCACCTCGCGGGCGTTGACCAGCATCACGTTCAGGCCGCGGGCCTCGAGCAGGTAGAAGAACCCGCGCCAGTAATCCGAGGTCGCCTCCAGCGTGACCCGTTCGATCTGCTGTTCGGCCAGGGAATCGGCCAGCTCCATGATCGACTTGGTGGTCGCAGCCACCTCCCACACCCGGGTCAGGCGCCGGCCGGCTGCCGAGGGGTGCGGAATCCGGGTGCACACCATTCCCGACGCCTTGGCCACATCGATCGCTGCGACCCGCTCGAGGAGCTGCTCATGCTCCTCGTCGTGGATCTCCTGGGGTTCCTGCATTCCGTGCACCGCCCTCCGCGTGCCGCCCGACCAGCCAGGCGGGCTGCCCGCGGGGCCCGGTCAGGGAACCGACAATCTGACCGGCGTGCTCGAGGCACAGTGCGCGACCCATCAGGTCCAGGCCCCAGCGTCAGACTGAGCTACGGGATCGTGTCCCAAGGAGAAGACCGACGTCGGCGGGCGACCCGGCCACATTTTCACGCCTGCCAGGCGTCCCGAACAGGGATACAAGGACTGAGCGGAGGCAGGCGGATCGTCCGGGGCCGGCGACGGACCGTTCGTACGCGCGGAGAGCGCCGGAGTGGGCTCCGGAGACCTTGTCCGCCCGGTGCGACCGGACGAGGCTGAGCGCCCTCATCCAGCTGGGGAGGCTGCCATGCGCATGATGCTGAAGGCCGTCGTCGACACCGCTGCGGGGAACGCCGTCATCGCCGACGGCTCGATCAGCCAGGTGATCGGACGGCTGGTCGAGGAGTTGCACCCGGAAGCCACGTACTTCGCCGCTGAGGACGGGCAGCGGGCGTGCTTCATGGTCTTCGACATGACCGACGCCGCCACGCTGCCGTCGATCTCCGAGCCGCTGTTCCAGGCCACCAACGCCCGGGTGACGGTCACGCCGTGCATGAACCTGGAGGACCTGCAGAAGGGGCTCGCTCAGCTTCAGGGGGCGGCCGGTTCTCGCGTCGGGGACGGAGAGGCCTCGGCCCCGGTGGGTATGAGCTGACGGGCGTCCCTCCCTCCCGCCGGGTAGTGGGTCGCGCGGCGCTCCCGGGGGCTGGGGCGGCACCAGACCCGGGTCGGACAGCTGACACGAATTGGGCGCGTCTGGTCGGGAACCGCTACTGGGGAAGGGGCACTCACTTCGGCGACCGGCGACCGGCGACCGGCGACCGGCGACCGGCGACCGGCGCCCTGCGACCGGCGCCCTGCGACCGGCGCCCTGCGACCGGTCTC
>JAICUO010000864.1 GCA_025935815.1 Streptosporangiaceae bacterium | reverse complement strand
TTCTGGCTGGGGGCGCTGGAGCACCAGGACGTGCCGTTCGAGCGGCTGGTCGACGACCTGGCCCCCGACCGGTCGCTGGCCCGCCACCCGCTGTTCCAGGTCATGCTCACCCTGCAGAACAACGCCGGGGTGTCGGCGGGACTGGCCGGGGTCCGGGCATCGGCGATCGCGGCCGGAACCGGCACGGCGCGGTTTGACCTGAGCGTGAGTCTCGGCGAGGCGCGCGACGCGACCGGCGCGCCCGGCGGGCTGCGCGGCCAGCTGCTGGCGGCGACGGACCTGTTCGATGAGGCAACCGCGCGGGTGATCGCGGGGCGCCTGAGCCGGGTGCTGGCCGGAGTGGCCGCTGATCCGCGGGCGCGGCTGCGGCAGGTCCCGGTGCTGGCCGCGGCCGAGCGGGCGCAACTGGTCACCGGGTGGAATGACACGGCGGCGGATGTCCCGGCCGGATCGGTGGCGGAGCTGATCGCGGCGCAGGCGGCGCGCACCCCGGACGCGGTGGCGGTTGCCTGCGGGGATGCCTGGGTGAGTTACCGGGAGCTGGACCGGCGGGCAGCGCGGCTGGCCGGAGTGCTGGCGGCGCGCGGGGCGGGGCCGGAGACCGTGGTCGCGGTGCTGATGGACCGCTCCGTCGAGTTGGTGACGGCGCTGCTGGCGGTGTGGAAGACGGGGGCGGCCTACCTGCCGATGGACCCCGGGTACCCGGCCCAGCGGGTGGAGTTCATGCTGGCTGACGCCGAACCGGAGTGCGTGCTGACGGCCGGGGAACTGGCGGCCGGGCTGCGCGAGACGTGCGGGGTGCCGGTGCTGGCCGTCGATGAGCCGGGACTGGCCGCGCAACTGGCAGGGGACGCGGACGGCGCCGGGCCGACGGCGGCGATGCCGGGCGACTGCGCGGCGTACGTGATCTACACATCGGGGTCAACCGGAACCCCGAAGGGGGTAGTGATCCCGCACGCTGGCGTGGCGAGCTTCGCGGCCGCGATGGGCCGGTGGTTCTCGCTGAGGGCGGATGACCGGATGCTGGCGGTGACCACCGTCTCGTTCGATATCCACGTCCTGGAGCTATACCTGCCGTTGCTGGCCGGGGCGAGCGTGGTGGTGGCAGGCGGCGGCGCCGTACGCGACCCGGCGGTGCTGGCCGGGCTGGCGCGCCGGTCGGGGGCGACGATCATGCAGGCGACCCCGGCGCTCTGGCAGGCGGTGGTGTCCGGGCATGAGGGGGCGCTGGCCGGGCTGCGAGTGCTGGCCGGGGGCGAGGCGCTGCCGTCCGCGCTGGCCGCGCGGCTGCGCGGTGCCGCGGCTGACGTCACCAACCTGTACGGGCCGACCGAGGTGACGGTGTGGGCGACCGCCGCGCGCGCGGCGGGGGCCGGCGGGACCGAGCCGATCGGGGTGCCGATCGCCAATACCCAGGCGTTCGTCCTGGACGAGTGGCTGTGCCCGGTCCCGGCCGGGACGGCCGGGGAGCTGTACCTGGCCGGGGCCCAGCTGGCCCGCGGGTACCTGGGCCGCCCCGCGCTGACCGCCGAGCGGGTCCTCGCGTGCCCGTTCGGCGGGCCCGGGCAGCGGATGTACCGAACCGGGGACCTGGCCAAGTGGACCCCGGAGGGGCAGCTGGTCTTCTGCGGGCGGGCCGATGACCAGGTCAAGATCCGCGGCTTCCGGATCGAGCTGGGCGAGGTCGAGGCGGTGCTGGCCGGCTGCCCCGGCGTGACGCAGGCCGCGGCGGCCATCCGCGAGGACGCCCCCGACGACAAGCGCCTGACCGGCTACGTAGTGCCCGCCGGGGACGCCGCCAGCGGCGGGACGCAATACCTGGCGGCGGCGGTGCGGGAGCACGCGGCGGCCCGGCTGCCCGACTACATGGTGCCCGCCGCGGTGGTGGTGCTGGACGCGCTGCCGCTGACCCCCAGCGGCAAGCTGAACCGGGCCGCGCTGCCCGCCCCGACGTACACCGCCGCCGCGGGCCGGGACCCCGCCACGGTGACCGAGGAAATCTTGTGCGGCCTGTTCGCGCAGGTGCTCGGCGTGCAGAGCACCGGGCCCGACGATGACTTCTTCGCCCTCGGCGGGCACTCGCTGCTGGCGGTACGGCTGATGTCCCGGATCCGGGCGGCGCTGGACGCTGAGCTGGGAGTACGGGCGGTATTCGAGGCGCCCACCCCGGCGCGGCTGGCCGTTCTGCTTCAGGGAGCGGCGCACTCCGTCCCGGCGCGGCTGCCGCTGACGACGTACTCCGTGCGGGCGCGGCCGGAGCGGGTGCCGTTGTCGTTCGCCCAGCAGCGGCTGTGGTTCATCGCCCAGCTGGAAGGCCCGTCACCGGTCTACAACACGCCGGTCGCGCTGCGGCTGGACGGCGACTTGAACATCACCGCGCTGGAAGCGGCGCTGGCCGACGTGATCGCCCGGCACGAGGTGCTGCGCACGGTGTTCGCCACGGGCGACGGGCAGCCCTGGCAGCGGGTGCTGGGGATGGACGAGCTGGGCTGGCGGCTGCCGGTCACCGAGGTGGCCGAGCAGGAGCTGCCCACGGCGGTAGCGGGCATCGCCGCCGAGCCGTTCGACCTGGCCACCCAGGTCCCAGTGCGGGCCCGGCTGCTGCGGGCAGCAGCCGGCGCGCACGTGCTGGTGCTGGTGCTGCACCACATCGCCACCGACGGCTGGTCCACCGGGATCCTCGCCCGGGACCTGTCGGCGGCGTATGCCGCGCGGCGGGCGGGCCGGGCGCCGGGGTGGG
>JAICUO010000522.1 GCA_025935815.1 Streptosporangiaceae bacterium | reverse complement strand
CGGGGCCACGGTGACGATGAGGCTGTACCCGTAAGCGGCCGCCGTGCCGATGGTGATCAGGCTGTTCATCTCCGCGCTGCGGTGCGCCAGCGCCAGCCAGCCGGTGCGGTGGACCGGCCACCCGGTGTAGAACATCACCGGGGTGATCAGCGCCAGCTGCGCCCAGTGGTTTAGCAGGATGGAAGGCGCCCATGCCTTGAACACCTCATGGGCCATCACCGCGTACAGCACCGGCAGGGTCAGGATCGCCCCGGTGATCACCCGGCGGGCCAGGTCGCGGATCTCCGCCTGCCGCTCGGCCGCCTGGGCCGCCTCGGCGTCCCCAGCGGACGCAGTGCCGCCCGCCCGCTCAGCGTCCCCGGGCGGCTGATCCCCGGCCGGGAGCGGTGCGCCGCCTGCCGGCCAGGAGGCGGGCGAGCCTGATGCGGTGGCACTGTCGCGGTCAGGTCCCGCGCCGAGGCCTGGCAGGCCGTCGGCGGGCTCGACGATGAGCGTGCCGTGGATCATGTTCATCCCGCACGCGAAGCCGAACTGCCCCGCCCGCTCCGGCGTCAGCCGTACCGTGGTGCGCTGGTAAGCGGGCAGCGCGGCGGAGACCTGGAAGTCGGGGAACACCACGCGGGAGGTGCAGTCCCCGGCCTCCTGCCGGTCAAAGGTGAGCTCGGCCGGCACGCCCTGGCGGACCCGGATCAGCTCCGGGCTATAGCCGCCGCGGACTGTCACCTCCGCGCGCTGCACGCCCCCGGCCAGCTCTGCCGCCGACGACCGCCGCGGCCCGAAGAAGAACCAGCCCAGCCCGGCCAGCGCGGCGACCGCGGCGATGACGACGATGATGTCAGCTGCGCTCATCATGAACCTCTCGTGACTGTGCCCAGCATGCCCTGGGGATACCCCCCAGGGGTAGGGACCTCGGCTGGCGGAACAGGTGACCTACGTCCTGCGCGCAGGTCACGGGTGCCCTGCGGTGACTTCGGTGACATTTGGTGATCTCCTTCCGGTATGCGCAGGCGGGTGCCTGGCGGCGTTCGAACCGCTTGGACAGGCCCTCAGCCCGGATCGCCATCTCCACGGCGCTCATCTCCCTTCGAAGGAACGCGCTTATACGATATACCCCTATAGGGTATACACCTAGCCTGGCCGAGGCGGCGCCCGGGCGGCAAGGGGCGAAAGGCAGGAGCGCCGGGAGACCTTCGGCCCATGACCAAGCCGACGAGGGATTCATCGAAACGTCACCGTCACGCCAGGGATCGCGCATGAGCGCGCCCACACCACGACGGCGAGGAAGCCAGCCCACAGACCTGCCATGAGTAGCCACCCGCCGGCTCCCATGCCGCCGCACCAGCTTGCCGCGAGCATCATGTCCTCCCTCTGACGTTGCTTCTGCCTGTCATGATCGGCGGGATCGCTGACGACCCCATGCCGGAAACGATGATGTTTCAGTGAAGCCCGGGGCCTTCATCGAAACGACACTGTTCCGTCAGGGAACTGGCACCCGTTCCCGCTGAGGCTGTGGGCTGTGAGGAGAAACCGGAACCCGGGCGGCCACCAGGCCCTCGCGACGATTGCCCTGGCAACCGAAGGTGACCCGGCCCGCTTGACGATGGTCACCGCTGCGGCTTGCCATTTCTGCGAGGATGCCCGGGGCGCCCTGGACCAGCTCGCGAGGCAGTACCCGCTCGCGGTGACCGAGGCGCCCGCGGACAGCCCGGACGGGCAGACGCTGCTGCGCGCGCATGGCAGCGGGATGTTCCCGCTGGGCAGGGCGCTGCGTGCAGCCTGCCTCCCCATACCCCCCATGGGTGGTGACCTCGGTCCCGGGACCTTGGGGCTGGAAGGCCCTGCCCCCTAGGGGCAACCCCGGGCGCAGTGTGGGAAGCAGCCGGGGTCGGACGGGATCCCGGGTGCAAGACAAGCAGGACCGGAAATGAGTGCAACAACCCCCAAGACGCACACCGCGCCCGCCGATGACCTGCCAGCCGGGCAGTCCCGCGTCGCCTAGCCAGCGACTAACTCATGCCCGGAGCGGGATGAATACGGAAGAAACGGAGATCATGATGACCCGCAAGCGGAACACCATCCTGGCTGGCGTCGCGGTCCTGGCCGCGGCCGGCCTGGGAGCCGGCGTGGCGGTCGCCATCAGCTCGCCTGGACAGCCGCCCGCCCCGGCCCCGGCGGCCAGTTCCGCCGCCTCCGCCAGCCCCGGCTACTCCTGGTACCAGTCCATGATGAGCGGCCGCTACGGTAGCGGGGCCGGGACGCCGATGATGGGCGGCTCCTCGTTCGGGTCCTACGGGTGGATGATGAGCCAGGCCGGCTACCGGTGGATGACCGGCGCCGGCGCCCCCTGGCCCGGCTGGATGACCAGCAGTCTCCCGGCCGGCATGATGGGCACCGCGATGATGGGCGGCGGCACCGACCCGGGCAAGGTCATGGGGACCCTGTTCGCCAATGCCCCCGGCCCCCGCGTCACCGCTGCCCAGGCCACCGCCCTCGCCAGCCAGGCCCCGGCCGGCGCCCAGGTCGCCGTGGCCGCGAACACCATCACCTTCACCACCACGACGGTCAGGCTGGCCATCGTGGCCAGCCCGCCCGGCGGGCACGACGAGACGTTCCGGGTCGCCGGCCTGGTCAACCCGGACATCATCGTCCCGGCCGGCGCCAGGGTCACCATCCAGATCGTCAACGCCGACCCTGACACCGCGCACGGCCTGGTCGTCACCGCCAGCGGCGCCACCGCCTCGTGGATGCCGATGATGACCGCCCGGCCCGCGTTCACCGGCTCGGCCCTGTGGTTCCTCGGCAACCCCACCGCCGCCGGAATGCACGCGGGCACGATCGCCTTCACCGCCGCGACGCCCGGCACCTACCACTACCTGTGCGCGGTCCCCGGCCACGCCCAGAAGGGCATGGCCGGCACCTTCACCGTCCGGTAAAGGGCAGGCCGCCTGATTGGTCCTCGCCACTGGCGAGGGCTATGGGCTCTGGCAGGAGACGCTCGCCGGGATCACGGGGGCGGAGGCCTGGTTGGTGGTGAACCCGAATGTCGTGCTGCCACCCGGCGAGAGCGTGACGTTCCAGTCGGCGTTCTTCATCGTCGCCAGCGACCCGGCCACCGACAGCTTCCCGTTCCAGGAGCTGGCGACGGTCTCGTCATTGGCCAGCACCCAGCCGACCGTCCAGCCGAACAGGGTCAGCGTGGTGGGGTTGGTCACCGTGACCTGGGCCTGGTAGCCACCGGGCCAGCTGTTGACGATGGAGTACGTCGCGGTGCACGGAGTCTCGGTGGGCGGCGGGGCGGTCGCGCCGATGCCGGTGACCTCGCCGTTGCCGCCGTCGAACATCACGTCCGAGCAGCCGTAGAACGTCTCCGTGCTGTCCGAGCGGGCCATCACCGAGTAGATGACGTGATAGCCGGTCTTGCCCGCGGGCAGCGTGGCGTTCCAGAAGTAGTAGCTGCTGATGCTGCCCGGATCCCCGACCGAGGGCGGCTGGGTGACCGTGGAGAACGGCGTGGACTCCATTTCGGACCAGGTCAGCGGCTTGGTCGGGTCCCAGCCGTCCTTGGTGATGTACAGGGAGATGGTGCCGGGGTGGGCGGCCCACTTGTTGAACCTGACCTGCATGGTGGCCCCGGCCGTCAGGTGGGTCTTCGGCCAGTTCGGGTTGGCGAGGTCGAACCCGGAGAAGTCGTAGTAGTTGCTGTTGCCGCTGCAGAGCTTGCCGTCCGGGATGAAGCCGGTCGTCTGCCCGCTGGTGGTCCCGGACCGGTTCCCGACCGCGAACCAGTTGTACAGCGGGGTGGGCCCGCTGTTGGCGATCGCCGCCGCGCACGCCGGGTTGTGCGGCACGATCTGCCCGGTGGAGGTGATGCCGTCCTCGTAGCACAAGAACGTGCGGCTGCCCGGGATCAGCATCGCGCCGTGCGCCGACGCCGGCACCGCCGACAACGCCATCGCCCCGATTGCCATCAGCATCGTGCACACGCCGGCGAGGATCGCCCGGGGTCGCTTCAGCATGTCGCCAGCCTCCTGGAGTTCGGCGGTACACCCGGCGTCATCGTAGGATCCGCAGACGCGGCACAGAGCCCGGGTGATCCCGCATGACGGCGCGCAGTCCGCCGGGCAAGGCTCCCGCGCTGGTCACCGGCGTAAGCGCCATGCCCGCGGCGGGCTGCGGTGGCAGGTAGCCGTTGAAATTTGCAGAGGTGACACCCGCCCGTGCACCCGCTGGTGCCGCCAGCGGCCTGCTTCTCAGGCCGCGCCGCCCCCTGCTAGGTCAGGGCCGAGCGGATGGTGAGGGCGATGATGACTCCGGTGGCGCCTGCGACTAGCAGGGTGAGGACGACGCCGCGGCGTAGCGGCAGGAGCAGGATGAGGGCGCCGGCCAGTACGGCGTATTGCCAGGGGTGGCTGAGGGCGCGGGTGAGGGGGATGGCGGAGCCGTAGATGGCGCCGATGGCGGCGGGCCCGGCCCCGTCGAGGAAGGCGCGGGCGCGGCGGTCGCCGCGGATCTGGTCGAAGCGATGCCCGCCGACCAGGATGAACGCGAATGAGGGGCTGAACGCGATTACGGAGGCGAGGACGCCGCCGGCCACGCCGGCGGCGGCGTAGCCGACGACGGCGACGGTCTGCACGACGGGGCCGGGGGTGATCTGGCCGAGGGCGACGGCGTTGAGGAACTGGGCGCTGGTCATCCAGTGGTAGTGGCTGACCGCGTCGGATTGCATCAGCGGGATGATGACGAACCCGCCGCCGTAGGACAGGGCGCCGACCTTGAAGGCCACCCAGGCGACCGACAGCAGGACGCCGCTGGTGACCGCCCCGGCCGCGAGAAGTGGTGCTGTGGTGAGGCCGTGCGCCTGGCCGTTGCCGTGGTGCCTGACGCGGAGCTGGGTGGTGAGCTCGATCAGGCCGCAGCCGAGCAGGACCAGGACCAGCCACGGGCCGAGGATGGCGGCGGCGGCGGCCCCGGCGATGAGCCAGCACGTCCACCGGGTGGCGTTCTTGCGGCGTTGCCAGCTGGCGCCGGTCAAGCTGGCGGCGGCCTGGATGGCCACGGCCGGGACCGCCGCGCCGGCGCCGGCCCCGGCGCCGAGGACCCACAAGGGCGGGGACGTGCCCAGGAACAGGGCGGCCAGCGCGAGGATGACGATCAGCCCGGGGATGATGAACGCGGCTCCGCCGGCCAGGGCGCCGGGGCGGCCGCGCAGCCGCCACGCGCAGTAGATCGACAGCTGGGTGGAGGCGGGGCCGGGCAGCAGGTTGCAGGCGGCGATCGCGTCCTCGAAGTCGGCGGCGTCCATCCAGCCGCGCTGCTCGACGCACAGTTCGCGCAGCAGCTTGATGTGGGTGGGCGGCCCGCCGAAGCCGATGCAGCCGATGCGGCCCCATTCACGCACGATCGTGGCCAGCGGCACCCGCCCCGCCTGCGCGGGCGGCCTCGCCGGGTGGGTCACGGTCAGGCTGGGGGGCGGGCCGCGGGCTGGAACAGCTCGACGACGTTCCCGGCCGGGTCCTCGACGAGGATCTGGCTGCCGCCGGGGCCGGTGACGATGTCGTTGCGGAAGCTCACTCCCTCGCCGCGCAGCCGGGTCACCTCGGCGCGAAGGTCGGGCACGATCAGGTGGAT
>JAICUO010000449.1 GCA_025935815.1 Streptosporangiaceae bacterium | reverse complement strand
GCGGGCCGGCGCCGTGGCCACCCGCGTCCCGCCGTCGCCGTGGTTCCTGGGAGTCTGTAGCCTGGGCGCGCTCGGCGTCGCGGTCGCCAAGCGCTACACCGAGCTGACCAGCCTGGGCGCCGCGGCGGTTAGGCACCGCCCGGTGACGCGGTTCTACCACCCGGCCGGCTTGCGGCACATCCAGTGGACGCTGGCGGTGTGCATGATCGCGACGTACGGGATGTGGGCCGCCGCAGCGGCCAGCGGCGCCCGCTACTGGCACATCGCCAGCGCGATTCCCCTCGCCCTCACGCTGCTCCGGTTCGGCGTGCTCACCGGGCGGCGGACCGTCCGCCCGGTGGAGGACATCCTCACTCGTGATGGCCTCATGCTGGCCTGCGAGGCGGCGTGGCTGGCCCTGTTCACAGCCGGCCTCTACTGAGATTTAGGCTCGTCCAGGCATTCCGCGGGCCGCACCAAGACGGCGGCCGCCGCGTTGCCGACTTCGATGCACGCCTGATCAGTGCCCGGGCGCGGTGAGCGCGGCAGCGGCGATCAGGGCCTCCGCCGCCGATGACTGGCGGCTGGCGTCGGCGGCGTCGAACGGGCCCGCCCAGCGCAGCCCGAACTCGTCGGCCGGGTTCCGGGCGTTGTCCCAGACGGAGTCGGCGTTGGCCAGCAGGAACGCGCGGTAAGCGGGGTGGTCGGCGGCCCCGTGCAACTCGTGGAGGTTGCGGACGAAGATGCCCTTGAACTGCGGGTGGTCCCCGACGCTGCCGGCGGGCTCGCTCGGCTCGGCCAGGATGCCCCGCGCGTCAGTGAGCGCGCGCAGCGCCGCGTCCGCGATGACCTCCGCCTGCCGCAGGTAGCCCTGGTCTCCGGTGATCTGGTGCAGCGCGGTGAGCCCGCCGAGGATCACGCCCTGGTTGTAGGTCCAGGTGGTGCCCTGGTTGTTCGCGCACTCGGCGGTGAGGCCGTCGTTGACCAGCCCGCCGGGCGCGATCATGCCGCTGCCGCGCAGCCATTCCCACTCCCGCAGCGCCCAGTCCAGGTAGAGCCGGTCCCCGGGCGTGCGCTGGTGCAGCAGCGCCGCCAGCGTCAGGAACAGCTCGTTGGTGATCGCGTTCTTGTACCTGCGGTCCTGGTTCCACCACAGCCCGCCGCCGCAGGTCGCGTCCCACCCGCCCAGGGCCGCCGCGAAGATCGTCCGGGCGGCGGTGAGGTACCGCTCGTCGGCGGTCAGGTCGTAGGCTGCCACCCAGGCCAGCGCCCACCACTGGTTGTCGTCGAAGTACGTGTTGATGAAATCGGGGTGCCGGAGCCGGGCGGCCGTGAACGTGACCGGGAGGACCTCCCGGTAGGAGTGGTCCCCGGTGACCCGCGTGTACCGGATCACCGCCGTGAGCGCGTTGGCCGCGTTCCACCAGCCGGTGCTCTCCCACAGGCCGGTGCCCGGGTGATACCACCGCTGCAGCGCCGCGATCCCGGCCGCCGCCCGCGCGCGATAGTCCGGCTGCTCGTCCACGTTAGCCCCCGCGACCTTCCCGGGTCAGTGGCCAGTGAAGGCGGGCGGGCGCTTGCCGGCGAACGCGCGCTGGCCCTCCAGGTAGTCGGCGGAGCGGAAGCACGCCTCCACCATCGCCTCGACCCGGGCGAGGTCGCGCTGCCCGGCCGGCAACCCGGCCTCGCGGATCGCCGCCTTGGCCGCGGCGATGGTCAGCGGGGCGTTGCGGCTGATGGCCTCGGCCAGGCCGAACACGGTCGGGCCAAGGTCGCCCGCCGGGACCACCTGGTTGACCAGGCCCATCCGCAGCGCCTCGGCGGCCGGGAAGCGGCGCGCGGAGAACAAGACCTCCGCGGTCCGGGCCGGCCCGATCAAGGTCATCAGGGCCGTCACGCCGGAAAAGCCGTACCCCAGCCCCAGCCGGGCGGCCGGGATGCCGAACTGGCTGTCGTCGGACGCGATCCGGATATCGGCCTGCAGCGCGGTGACCAGCCCCCCGCCCAGGCAGAATCCCCGGATCATGGCGATGACGGGCTTGTCGACGGCGGCCCACGCCCGCGCGAGCGCGGCCTGGCCGCGATCGTAGGCGGCCCGGTCGGCCGGATCGGTGCGCTGGGCGCCGAACTCGGAGATGTCGGCTCCCGAGGCGAACGCCGCCTCCCCGGCGCCGGTCACGACGACCACGCGGACGTCATCGTCGGCGTTGAGCGCGGCCAGCAGCGGCGGCAGCGCGTCGCGCATCTCGGCCGACAGGGCGTTGCGCCGGGCCGGGTTGTTGAAGGTCACGGTCGCGACGGGGCCGGCTACCTCGGCGAGCAGCTTGTCGGTGCCCGTCTCGTGGCGCCGGGCGGGGGTCTCAGACGTCATGGGAGTCCTTCCGGGGGAGTGTGGCGGGCTCAGATCGCCGCCTCGGCGCGCAGTTCCTCAACCTGGGCTGGAGAGTAGCCCAGGCTGGTGAGCACCTCGGCGGTGTGGTCGCCTGGATCCGGGCTCGGGGTCCGGACGGTGCCCGGCTCGCCGGTCATCCGCACCGCGTTGCGGATGAGGGCGAGCGGGCCGAGCGCCGGATGCCGCACGTCCTGGGTCATGGCCAGGTGCCGGACCTGCGGGTCGGCGAACACCTCGTCCATCCGGTACACCGGCCCGCAGGGCACGCCTGCCTCGGTCAGCGCCGTCACCCACTGCGCCGTCGCCCGGGTGCGCAGCCGCCCGGCGACCAGCGCGTTCAGTTCCGCCCGGTTCGCCGAGCGCTTGGCCAGGGTGTCGAAGCGCGGGTCGTCGGGCAGTGCGGGCAGGCCGATCGCCGCCGCGAAGGCGCGCAGCAGGCGCCCGCCCGCGGCGCCGACGTTCAGGTAGCCGTCCGCGGTGGCGAAGCAGCCCATGGGCACGTTCGTCGGGTGATGGTTGCCGGCCTGGCCGGGGACGTCGCCGTCGATGGTCCACCGGGCGGCCTGGAAGTCCATCATCGCGATCATCGATTCCAGCAGCGAGGTCTGCACCCAGCGCCCGGACCCGGTCCGGTCCCGGTCGTGCAGGGCGACGAGCACCCCGATCGCGAGGTAGAGGCCGGCCGCCAGGTCCGACACCGGGATCCCGGCCCGGGTCGGCTCGGTGCCCGGCAGCCCGGTCACGCTCATCAGGCCGCCCATGCCCTGGGCGATCTGGTCCACCCCGCCCCGGTCCCCGTAGGGGCCGTCCTGCCCGAATCCCGAGATCGAGCCGTAGACCAGGCGCGGGTTGCGCGCGTGGACGGCCTCGTAGCCAAACCCCAGGCGCTCCTTGACCGGCGGTCGCATGTTCTCGATCAGCACGTCGGCGCTGTCCACCAGCCTCATCAGCACGCCCTGCCCGGCCGGCGACTTGAGGTTGAGGGACACGGACCGCTTGTTCCGGTGCAGCTGCTGGAAGTCGCTGCCGTGCCGGTCGCCCCCGAGGGAGTCCCGGCTGCCCGGCGGCTCGACGCGGATCACGTCCGCTCCCCAGTCCGCGAGCTGGCGGACGCAGGTGGGGCCGGCCCGCGCGATGGTCAAGTCGATGACGCGGATGTCGCTGAGCGGAAGATCCATGATCATCACGCTCCCTGACCTGTCCGGGAAAGGCAACTGCCAAGGCTCTCGCCCGAACGAGCCCGTGGTCCCCGCTCATCCCGGCCCCCCGCCCGTGCGGTCACGGCCACAACCGTGCCGAAAAATGACCATGTCAAGTATTGTTTACACGAGGTCAAAGACGCCGCGGCGCTGCTGTGGAGCGTGGGCGGCCCTGGCCGGGGTGGTCGAGCTGGTCAGCACCATCTGATCGTCACCACCCCTGGAGGTCCGCGTGCGAACGATGACGGGCACGACCTGCCTGGTGACCGGAGCCAGCAGCGGGATCGGCAAGGAGACGGCGCTGCGGCTGGCCGCGCTCGGCGCCACGGTGATCCTCGCGGCCCGGGACGCCGCGCGCGGCGAGGCGGCCAGGGCCGAGATCCAGGAGCGCGAGCCGCGCGCGCGAGTGGAGGTCATGACCGCGGACCTGTCCAGCCTGGCGCAGGTGCGCGAGCTGGCCGCGCAGGTCCGCGCCCGCCACGACCGGCTCGACGCGCTGGTCAACAACGCCGGCGTGCTCTCGCCGCGCCAGCCGCTGACCGCCGACGGGCTGGAGATGACCTTCGCGACTAACCACCTCGGGCCGTTCCTGCTCACCAGCTTGCTGCGCGAGCTGCTGGAGCGCGGCGCCGCGGCGCGCGTGGTCACGGTCGCCTCCGCCGTCCACAAGCAGGTCCGGGCCATCCCGTGGGATGACCTGGCCGGCGGCGGCCGGACCGAGCGTGCCGGGCAAGGCCAGGCGTACCCGCTGTCCAAGCTGGCGAACATCTTGTTCACGGCCGAGCTGGCCCGGCGCCTGTCGGGGACCGGCGTCACCGCCAACTGCCTGCATCCCGGCTTCGTGCGCACCTCCCTCGGCCGCGACGTGACCGGCGTGGCCGGCGCGATCGTGCCGCTGATCCTGCGCTTGCGGCCGGGCCCGGTGACCGGCGCGCGGACCCCGGTCTACCTGGCCAGCTCACCGGAGGTGGCCGGCGTGACCGGCGGCTACTTCGTCAAGTGCCGGCCCGCCCAGCCGAGCGCCCTGGCCCGCGACGGCCAGGCGGCCGCGCGGATGTGGGCGCTCAGTGAGGACCTCACCGGGCTTGACGCCGGCCGTTAACGGGCGCCGGCGGCGGGCGCCGGGGCCTGCGCGTACCGCTGCACGAGGCCGTCGACGTAGGCGGCGTACTGGTCGGCGAGGTCGCGGCTGGCCAGGCGGAGCACGTTCTCGGCGTTGCGGGTCGCGTTCGAGGAGAGGTTGAAGCTGCCGGTCGAGACGACGTCGTCGGCGACGATGACCTTGTTGTGCATGAAGTTGTGCGGGCCGTTCGCGGTGAACGGCACCGACGGCTTCGCGGTCAGGTGCGGGGACACCGCCTGCCACAGCGCGAGTTTCGCGGCGGTCGGGCTGCCAGCCGCCGCTTTCCGCCACTGCCTGACCACGTCGGCCATCTCGGGACCGTCGTAGATGCCGGCCACGTCGCGCCCGGCGGTGACCTGGCCGGCCAGGGCCTGCAAGATCGTCGGCGAGGAGATGACCATCGAGGCGATCCGGATCCGGGAGGTCGCGGCGGACACGGCCGCGGCGATGGCGGACTCGGTGGCCTTCCCCTCGCCGGGGGCGAAGGAGTAGCCGATGTCGATCCCGCTGACGGTGACGCTGCCTTTGTCGCCAACGCCGGTGCCGGCTAGCTTCTGCGCGTTCCACAAGTCGGTGAAGTCGCGCTCGTACGCGGCCGCCAGGTCAGCGCAGCCGGTGATGACCAGGACGTTGTTGTCCTGGATGCCCCACGCGTCGGTGGTGAAGTTGGCCGATCCCATTAGCACCCCGGCCGCCGGGGTGCCCGCGTCGCAGATGATGTACTTGTTGTGCATGATCTGGGATCCCGGGTTGACGGCCACTTCGGCGATCGGCCGCACCTGGACGCTGGGGGGAAGCTGGGCCCGGGCCAGGAAGGCGTGCGTGCCGGCCGGGGCCGGGTCCCCGCCCGCGCCGCCGAAGTCCTTCAGGCCCGTCTCCTCGCTGGTCTCGGCGGTCTTGTCGTAGGCGAGCCGGACGGTGACCCCGCGCTCCGCCGCCGCCTTTATCGCGCTCAGGAACTCATCCTCCAGCGGGCCGGGCATTAGCCGGAAGTCATAGATGGCGATGTCGAGGGTCGCCGTGGCCGTGCCGATGAAGGCGCTGAAGGCATCGGCCGCCCACAGCGCCTGGGCCTGGATCGCGGCCAGTTCCGGCTGCTGGTCCAGCGTCTTTGAGTCGTCAAGGTCCGTTACTGCCTGAGTGAGGAAATATGGCTGCACGTTTCCGGCCGCCACGCCCGCGTTGAACACATCCGCTCCCCGTCATTCCCGCCCCGCCCTTGGCCGCGGGGGTCCCTGAGGGATGTCCTATACGCTGGCAATTCTGGCCGTCAAGCATTCTCCGGGAATGGCGAGAACTGCTCATCCGGAATCGGTTGCGAGCCTGCCTGCGCTAGCTCAGGCTGTGTCAGCTCACGACTGTGGCGGCTTCGGTCACGTGCCGCAGCAGCAGCTCCCGGGCGGTGGTCACCGGGTGACCTCCGCGCGGATCGCGGCCACGACCCGCCCGGCCTGCTCGATGACGCCGGACGCGTCGGCCACCACGGCCTGCAGCTCGGCGGCGAGCGCGGCGTCGGTCTTGCGGACCGCGGGCAGGCTGGTCTCGATGTTGACCTGCGCGATCTGCGCGGCGGCGCGGACGGAGGCGGCCGCGGCCAGCAGGTCCCCGATGAGGTTGCGGTTCGCGGTCGGCAGCAGGTCCCCCGCTAGCCCGGCCAGGCGGGCGGACACGATGACCAGGTCCGCCTGCGGCCGGGTGGCGTCGCCGAGCGCGACCGCGATGGCGGCCGAGCGGGCCGCCTTCTCCTGCTCGGTCTGCCTGGGCAGCTGGTAGGCGCCGGTCACCTTCCCGAACGCGACCCCGTCCGCCTCGGCCAGGGCCAGCGCCTCGCCGGCCAGGGGATCGGCCTCGGCCAGGACCCGGGC
>JAICUO010000460.1 GCA_025935815.1 Streptosporangiaceae bacterium | reverse complement strand
CGCCCGGACTCCCGGACTGCGTAACCGGCCTGTCCTGTCGGCGACTGGCAGCTGATCGGTTCTTGTGATGGGCCCTACTCAGGTTGCCCGTTCCCGCCGCGCCGCGGTCGGGGTTGACTAGCTGATGACCGGCCGGGCCGGGCCCGGCATCCCCGTCATGACGAGGGGGGGCCTTGCCATGATCCCCGCCCCGAATATGGTCGCCAGCGCGCCTGTCATCAGCCTGAATGGCTCGGCGCCGCATTGCGAGCACCTCGACGGGCTCCAGCCGGTCACGCCCCTGTCGGATCACTGCCGGGACTGCCAGGACCACGCGGACCGTCAGGCGCCCGTTGTGACCTGCCTGACCTGTGGCTGGGTGGCCTGCTCCGACGACTCCCCGCGCCGGCACGCCAGGGTGCACTACGAGGAGACCGAGCACCCGCTGGCCGCCGGCCTGGAGCCGGGATCGCGGTGGAGATGGTGCTACGTCCACCAGCGTCTGGTCTGACGCAGCCAGCGCGGCCGGGCCTCCGCCCTGCTCGCCGCCCGCGGCTGGCAGATCACCGCCGCCACGGCGGCGGGCAGCCTGACCTTGTGGCTGGTCTTGCTGGCGTGCGGGTGCGGCGTCGGGGTGTCCCGGACTCAGGTGCCCTGGCAGGCCTCCCTTGCGGCCTTCGCGTTCGTCCGGCTGCTGACCGCGCTGCCTGTGACCCCGGGCGGTCTCGGGATCACCGAGCCGACCTGATTGGCTACGTTCGTGAATAGTGACGCCAGTTGCTTGCCTCGTTGGACACCAGCCGAGGGGTCCAACGGGGCTGGATGCTTGCGGGAACCGACTCCACTCAGAGAGTCAAATCCAAGGAGCACCGTCGAGAGGTGGCCATCGGCCGAGGTTGGCGCCTCGCTATCCCGCCTCAGCGGATGTGGTGTCAAAACTGGCGAACATCGACCTCGCCGGCAAGACGGGTGCGGTCGGGGTCACGAACAACTGGCGTCGGAGAACACGAACAAAGCCAGGCTTGCTTCGTCATCGGCGGCGGCCGGACTCAGGTTTCCCGGGAGAAGTCGGCGAGGCGGGTCCCGAGGGCGCGGTAATGCTGGACGGCGGTGCGCAGTTCCTCAGTTCCCGCGTCTTCGCCATGCCAGGCGGCCAGCAGTGAATCTTGCTGCTCCTTGACGAACGCGGCGAGTGCCTTGACACTGTCGTCGACGAGGCCGGCCGCCATTTCGGCGGAGGCGCGCGGATTATCGACGAACATCGCCTGGATCTCGTGCCAGCGCGTGCTCATCGTTGCCGCGGCGCTGACGGCGGGGGATTCAGGAATGGACTCGGGCTCCGCGCCGGGGCCTGTGAGGGTCATGGATCTCTCCGTGTCATCCCGGCCGGTGACCTCCGGTTCCTCCGCCGGGCTGCCAGTAGCGGTTGCGCCGGGGTGCCAGGCCCCGTCCGAGGCTGGCTGAGGATTGCCTGTCCACAGCGGGCCGACCGGATCCGGGATGCGCTCATGCCTGTCCTGGTCGTCCTGGGCTGCCATCTGGTGATCTATTGCCGTCTCGCCTGGTGAGGTCATGTCGCCATCTCCTTGGGGTCAGATTCGGTGAATTCGGGGCCAGGTTCGGTGAACTGCTCGCTCGTGTCCGCGGTGTCGGCCGTTGATCCTTTATCCGCGGGTTCGCCGAGGAGGTCATCGAACAGGGCACGGTAGCCGATCATGGCTTGCCGCAGGTCCTCGGTGGAGGCCGTGCCCGCAGTGGCGCTGCGGCTGATCTCCTCGGCCGCCCGGTAGCGGTCAAGGGTGACCGAGTGCCCGACGGACAGGTCGGCAAGGACCTGGTCGTCATGTTCTGCCGGGTAACCGCGTTCGGTCATCACGGCGGTGACGAGCAGTTGCGCTCCGGAGACAGCGCCCGCGGGCGCGTCGACGAACTGTTCCTGGATGCTCGCCCACTGCCCCGCGTAGCCTGCCCGCGCCGACTCGGTGAGCGGCTGGATGTTGAGATCGCGGACCCGGCGCTCGCGCCCGGTCAGCTCGGCTTCCGCCGTGCGCCTGCTGTCGCGCTCGCCGACCAGCCGCTTGTATTCCGGGCCGAAGCGCTGCCGGAGCCGGCGGCGGCGCAACTCTGTCGCGCCGAACATCACTGCCCCGATCACGATGACGGCCACCACGATGCCCGCGATGATTCCGGTTGACATGAAATTACCTGCTTCCTCGCCAGTGACCGCGGTTTGCGTTGCCCTGCCCCGAGTCCTGCGGTGACCTCATAGCGGCCGGTCGTCCTGGTAGGCGCGGCGCTGCTCATCCAGAGCCGGCGGCCGCGCCGTGGCCACCGAGGAAGCCCGGCGGCGCCTGGCCGGGTTCAACGGGCCCCATACCAGCAGCGACAGCAGCAGGCCGAGCGCGCCTGCGCCGATCAAGACGACGCCCACCACGTGCACGTTCAGGCCGTGCGGGGAACCCGCCGACAGTGCGAACCGCAAGATCGCGCCGATCGCGATCAGCGCGACGCAGGTGCCGGTGCCCATCACCCGCCCGGCCGCAGGCGGGGCCTGCCCGTTCACCGGCGCGCCCGCCGCAGTGACCGGCTGCGGCCGCTGCGGACGCTGCGGCCACTGCCCCGGCTGGTCACCATGTGGTAGGCCACCAGCAGGATCGCCGCGCCGGCGATGGCGGTGAGCCAGGTGGACAGGTTGAAGAACCCGTGGAGGGTGACCACGTGGAACAATTTCGTGGCCAGCCAGCCGCCCAGCAGCGCGCCGCAGATGCCGATCACGCAAGTAACGAAAAGGCCCTGTGATCTCCTGCCGGGGATCAGCATGTTGGCGATCAGGCCCGCGCACAGCCCGAGAACGATCCACGCGATGATGCCCATAACCGGACTCCTGTACTGCGATGAAGCTAATGGCCGGTCTGGTGCCGGATCGCGGCCGGGGGGACTGGCCTCGCCGTGGCTTCGCGATACCTCGCCGTCTAACTTGTCACACTCAGTCAAGCGAGGAATTGCGCCCGCGGAAAGGACCGGAAACCGCAAACGTCATCACCCAGGCCGATTACCAGCGGGCCGCGCGACTCTTCCCGTCCGGCGCGGACGCTGGGAGTCACCGGCAGAAGGTGAGACGACCGCTCGTCCTGCCATCCGATTAGTCATCTTTAAGTGATCAGCCCCGCGAGCCGGGTGCCGCCGCCGCAGCGTCGATCAGCTTCTCGATGACGCCCGCTGCTGCTGCGGCGGCGGCGATCCGATCGCGCCCGTTGTGAAGACCGCGCCCAGCCAGGCCATCATGATTGCCGGCAAGCAGCCGGGTGGCCCTGGCGAACGGCACGGCGGCCCCGGCGGTGGCGGCCATCGCGGCCAGCCCGGGCGACATGCACGTCCCCGCGCTTGCAGTGGCCCTGGCGGCCGTCCAGGCCGCACCGGGGCGGCATGGACGACGCCAAGGCCGCGGGCGAAGGTCAGTAGCAGAACCCGGATGAGCTGAAAAGGGCATTAGCCGGGACGGACGGGGTGACAGGGAAATGACAGTTCCGGAATGCTTCGCGATGAAGGTCCAGGTCAACTTCGACCGGCCTGCTACCTGGCGAAGGATCAACATGACGCTGCACCGACGACGCTACACCTATCCAGGCAGTTACGCCTAACGCCCCGACCGGCCAGCCTCAATAGCCGCTGACCTGGAAAGACGACTTTGCTAGTCGCCCTGTAGTTGCTGCCGCGATCGGAATGAAAGATCGCATTCTCCGCGAGAAGATGATTGCGGACAGCCATCTCGATGGCCTTCTCGATGAGCGGCGTATTGTAATTGTCGCCCGTCGCCCAGCCGATCACCTCCTTCGAGAAGCAGTCGATAACCGTTGCCATTATGTGGAATCTGGAATCGTGTCAAGCCGTCCCGGGCTTTTCTGCCGGGCGCAAGCCGAAGGCATCCGCTGGATGGCTGGTACCGGGACGCGACTTCGCACGTCAAAACTGGCTGTATGCAGCCAGGCCGGCAGTAGCCGGCGACCCGCAGGCACTGATGCCGGGTACCGCGCAGTTCGGCCGCCTTGAGTGCGTCGCCTGGCCGCTGAGGTGCGACGGGCTAAGCGCCGGCTGCGGGGAGGGCGAAGCGGGCGGTGACGGTGGTGCCGGCCGGGCCGTGGTCGATGGAGGACTTGTCAGTGACCTGGGCGACTATCCACAGGCCGTGATCATGCTCGGCAGGCCACGGTACCGTCCGGGGCGGGGTGCCGGTGCCGTTGCGGCTGGCAGGGCCGGGGTCGCTGACCTGGCAGTGCAGGTACCCGTCCTGGGTCCACATGCGGAGGCGGCCGTGCCCGGCGCCATGCAGCACCGCTTTGGCGGCCAGCTCGTGCACGACGGCGGTGACGTCGTAGACCCGCTGCCGGCTCAGCCCGGCCGCAGCGGCGTGCGCCGCGGCCGAGGCGCGCAGCGCGTACAGCGACCCGGCGTCGAAGTGCTGCTCCAGCGGCCAGGCCCGCGCGGCGGGGTCGCGCGGCGGCGGGGACGGGTGCTGCTCACCGGTCATCATCGGTCACCACCGTGATCCCGGGAACGCCGGCCAGGCCGAGCCGGGCGAAGGCGGCGGCGACCTCGGACGGGCACCGCAGCCGCACCCGGCGGGAGGCCGCGGCGATGGTCCGGGCTGCGTCGGCGACCATCAGCGAGCAGCGGGCGTCGATGAACGCCAGCGCGGTCATGTTGACGGTGATGTCGCCGCCGAGGCGGACCGTCTCCGCCAGCGCCAGCGGCTGCTCGGCCTGGTAGTCCAGTTCCCCGGCGATCCGGATGCCGGGCGGGGCGTACTGGCGGCAGATCCGCAGCAGCGGGTCCGCGTAATAGGTCGCCGCCGCCACCGAGCGGGTGTGGAACCCGGCCACCGACGCCAGGGTGACGGGGTCGAACTTCTCCCGGTCGTACTGGCACAGCACCGCGGCGGTGCTGCCCGCGAGCACGGCGGCGATGCCTTCCTCGAAGGCGGGCAGTTCCTCCACCCCGGTGACCGGGCGCAGCGCCCAGCTCATGTCCACCGCGACCCGCAGCCCGGGGAACCCTTCGCGGCGGGAGGCTTCCAGCTGGCCGGCCAGCCAGCCGGCCGCGTCCCGGGCGCGGAACGCCTGCCCGGACAGGAGCCGGCCGTCGCAGGCGGCGGCGGTCATCTGCCCGCGCTCCAGGGCCGGCCCGGGGTCGATGCCGCGGCGGGCCAGCTCGGCGACCGCCCCGGCGGCGGAGGTGTCGCTGAGCCACATCACCTTCAGCCCGCCGGCCAGCCCGTCGCGGATGAACGCCGCGGTCAGGTCGGCCAGCTCCTCGGGCTCTCCGAAGGTCAGGCACGCGTGGTCCTCATCGGTCAGCTCGGTCACCTGAGCGCCCGCATCCGCCGCCATCTGGCCTCCTGAGCCCGTCACCGCAATGACCCCTTTCGGGTGAGTACCGTACCGGGTACCGGATGCGCCGCGCGGCTCAACCGCACGCCGCCCGCTACCCCGCCCGCCGCAGCTCATGCCGGCTCCCGCGCTTCGTATCCGTGCCGTACCCCGCAGGCGGCCGGCAGCCCGGCGGCCCCCGCATGCCCAGGCATCTCCGGGACCCGGCAGAACGGGTGCGACGGACTGCGCGTGAGCGGCGGCCTGCGGGTAGCCGCCGGGCATCACGGTCCGGCGCGCCAGCAGCCGACAACGCGCGTGACGTCTGCTGCTGATAAGTGGGGTCGCTCGCGGAGGGATCACGGTGGAGGTAAGCGCAGCCGGCCATGGGGGGCGGGCGCCGGGGAGCATGCCTGCCTGACGTTCGGCGAGGCTGCGTGCGTCGGACTCGGCGTGCCGTCACGCGGCCTGCTCGCCGTGGCTCTCTGACAGCGGGGTCGGCCGGGCCGGGTGCGGGGAGCCGGCTTGCGTGGCCGGCTAGGAACCCGGCCACCTGGCCGATCCAGGCGGTGACGCCCCGGTGCCCGGCGCGGGCGGCGGTGATGTCGGGCCATCCCCATACCCGCTGGTAGGCGGTGCGGCCGTCGGGACGGCGGATGCCCGCGCAGGTGCAGAAGAGCAGCGGCCCGTCCGGGCCGTCGCCGACGATGCCGGACCAGAAGGTGACCCGCGGCCTGGCGGCCGTGCCGGAGCCCGTCGGCGTAGCCGATGCGGCTGTAGCCGGGCTGGCGGCCCAGTTCCTGTCATCGCTGCTCGCTGACCGGGCGGCCGTCGCGGTCGTAGTCCCGGGCCTGCATGATCTGCCCAGGCCGGCGGCCGGCCCGGTTTCACCTCTCTCGTGGTGCTGCTGCATGTGCCGGGCGGGCTGCGGTCCGCGGTCCGGCGGGAATGCCGGGACAGACAAGAGGCGGCGGGACGCCCCCGCCGGGGAGTCCCCCCCCGCGCCCGGCGGTGGGCCCCGGCCGGCGGGGGGGTGTCCAGCGGGTGCACCGTGCCTTGCAGGGGTGGGGCGGGGGCGG
>JAICUO010000071.1 GCA_025935815.1 Streptosporangiaceae bacterium | reverse complement strand
CGGTCGTTGCACGGTATCCCACGGGAGCGGGTCCGGCTGCACACCTGCTACGGCATCAACGAGGGGCCCCGGCTGCACGACGCGCCGCTGGCGGACCTGATCGAGACGCTGCTGACGGTCAACGCGGGCGCCTTGTCCTTCGAGGCCGCCAACCCGCGCCACGAGCACTGCCACCACGTCTTCGAGTCGGTCACGCTGCCGCCGGGCACCGTCTTGCTACCCGGGGTCATCAGCCACGGCACCAACATCGTCGAGCACCCGGACACGATCGCGGACCGCATCGTCCGCTTCGCCGAGCTCGTCGGCCGGGAAAACGTCGTGGCCAGCGCCGACTGCGGCTTCTCCTCGCAGGCGACTTACACCCCGGAGATCCACCCGAAGATCGTCTGGGCCAAGTTCGAGGCCCTCGCCGAGGGCGCCCGGCGGGCCACCGCGCGACTGTGGTGAGCGCACGCTGCCGTTGAGAGAGCAATGTCGCCTTTACCACCTCTTAACCGCAATCATTTCGCTGCAATGCGTTCACTATCTGGACACTCGGGCCTTCGACGATAGGCGCATGCCCACAGTTAGCAAGACCACCGTGATCATCACGGCCGCCACGGCGCTGGCGGCCGCCGGCATAACGGTCGCCGTCACATCCACCGCGTCGGCGGCATCGGCCGGGCTGGTCGTCAGCGAGGTCTACGGCGGCGGCGGTAACAGCGGCGCCACGTACACCAACGACTTCATCGAGCTGGCCAACCTCGGCACCGCCACGGTCAGCGTCGACGGCTGGTCGGTGCAGTACCAGCCGTCCAGCGGGACGTCGGCCTGGCAGGTCACCCCGCTGGCGGGGAGCGTCCCCGGCGGCTCGGCCTACCTGATCGGCGAGGCGGCGGGCGCCGGCGGCAGCACCGCCCTGCCGCCCGCCCAGGCCACCGGGTCCATCAACATGGCGGCCACCACCGGGACCGTCGCCCTGGTCAGCACCGCGACCGCGCTGTCGTGCCACGCCTCGGCCGACTGCGCCGCCGACGCCACCATCGTCGACCTGGTCGGATTCGGCACGGCCACCATCCACGAGGGCGCCGCCGACGCCCCCGCGCCCGGCAACACCACCTCCGACCAGCGCGCCGGCCCTGACACCGACAACAACGGCGCGGACTTCACCACCGCGGCGCCGACCCCCGGGACCGCCGCGTCCGGCCCCACCCCGACGCCCACCCCCACGGCCACGCCGACGCCCGGGCCGCTGCGGATCCACGACATCCAGGGGACCAGCTGGATCTCCCCGGACAACGGGCAGCCGGTGACCAGCGTGCCCGGCATCGTCACCGCGATCCGCATCGCCGGCTCCCTGGGTCACGGGTACTGGATCCAGGACCCGGACCCCGACAATGATCCCGCAACGAGCGAGGGCATCTTCGTATTCACCGGCTCAGGCGCGGTGACGGTGCACGTCGGGGACAGCGTGCTGGTCTCCGGCAAGGTGTCGGACTTCTACCCGCTCTCCAGCGGCGACACGGCCGCGGCCACCTCGAACCTGTCGGTCACCGAGATCGGGACCTCCACGGTGACCGTGCTGTCGTCCGGCAACGCGCTCCCGGCCCCGGTCGTGCTCGGGCCGGCCACCGTGCCGGGCACCTACGCGCCCGACCTGGGCGGCCAGAACATCGAGACGACCGCGATCCAGCCGTCCCGCTCGGCGCTGGACTTCTACGAGTCGATCGAGGGGATGCTCGCCGAGGTCGGCAACGCCCCGGTCGTCGGGCCGTCGAACTCCTTCGGTGAGCAGTACGTCACCACCAAGCCGGACCAGAACGCGAGCTTCCGTGGCGGGACGCTGCTGACGGCCGAGAACGCCACCCCGTCCGGGCGGCTGCAGGTCGTCCCCGCCGACGGGTCCAACCCGCAGGTGAACGTCGGGGACGCCTTCACCGGCGCGACGGCCGGCCCGGTCGATTACTCACAGTTCGGCGGCTACCTCATCGCCGCGACCACCCTCGGCGCCGTGCACCGCGGCAACCTGCCGCCCACCGTGGCCACCGCCCCGGCCAGGCGGCAGCTGTCGGTCGCGACCTACAACGTGGAGAACCTCGCGCCCGCGGACCCGGCGAGCAAGTACGCCGCGCTGGCGGCCGGCATCGTCACCAACCTCGCCTCGCCGGACATCATCGCGGTCGAGGAAGTGCAAGACAACACCGGCGCGACCGACGACGGCGCGGTGGCCGCCGACCAGACGATCAGCAAGCTCACGGCGGCGATCACCGCGGCCGGCGGCCCGGTGTATGACTCCCGCTCGGTCAGCCCGGTCAACGACGCCGACGGCGGCCAGCCGGGCGGCAACATCCGCGTGGCGTTCTTGTACAACCCGGCGCGGGTGACGTTCGCGGACGCCGGCGACCCGTCGGTGAACCGGTCGGTGACCGGCACGCGGGTGGTCAAGAAGAAGGGAGAGCCGGCGCTGACGCTGTCCCCGGGCCGCGTCGACCCGGCGAACCCGGTGTGGACGGCCAGCCGCAAGCCGCTGGTGGGCCAGTTCACCTTCAACGGCCAGTCAGTGATCGTGATCGCCAACCACTTCGACGCCAAGCTCGGCGACCAGAACGCCGACGGCCGGTTCCAGTTCCCGGCGCAGTCCTCGGCGACGCAGCGGGCCGGGCAGGCGCTGGCCGAGCACGACTTCATCAACCAGATCCTCGCGATCGACGATCGCGCCGACGTGGTCGTGGTCGGCGACCTGAACGACTACCAGTTCAGCCCGGCGCTGTCGGTGCTGAAGACCGGCACGGCGGACGGGTCGGGGCCGGCCACCCTGACCGACCTGATCACCACCTTGCCGGCGAACCAGCAGTACACCTATGACTTCGACGGCGTCAGTGAGGTGCTGGACCACATCCTGGTGACGAAGGGGATCTCGAGGTACACCTACCAGGTCGTGCACGTGAACTCGGAGTACGCCAGCCAGGTCAGCGACCACGACCCGCAGGTGGTGGACGTGACGCCGTAGCCGCGATGATGGGGGTCATGCGCATCGAGGAACGCCTGACCGCCCGCGGCCTTGTCCTGCCCGCCCCGATGGAGCCACCCGCGGGAATGGCACTGCCCTTCCCGTGGGTGCGCCTGTGGCCGAACCACCGGCCGGGGCGCGCCTTCGCGTCCGGTCACGGGCCGCTGCTGCCCGACGGGTCCATCCCCGGGGGCCTGCTCGGCAAGGTCGGCGCGGATGTCTCCGAGACCGACGCCTACGAGGCGGCCCGGCTCACCGGCCTCGCCATCCTCGCCTCCTTGCAGCGCGCCCTCGGGGACCTGGACCGGGTCACCGGCTGGCTGCGGGTCTTCGGCATGGTCAACGCCGCCCCCGGCTTCACCCGCACGCCCGCGGTCATCAACGGCTTCTCCGACCTCATCGTGGACCTGTGGGGCCCAGAGGCAGGCGCCCACGCCCGGTCAGCCATTGGCGTGGCCGAACTGCCCCTGGGCATCCCGGTGGAAATCGAGGCCGAGGTGGCCGTCGATTAACCGCGGTCAGTGAGGAACTCCTGCGGCGCCCCCAGGGAGGGGTAAGGGAGCGCCGGGGGTCAGCTGAGCAGGTCGGGCACCAGTGACGCCAGCGCGCCCAGGTCGCCCGGCGCGAACCGGCCGTGCTCGCCGAGCACCTGGACCAGGACGTGGTCGGCCCCGGCCCGCAGGTGCTCGCGGATGCGCGCGACGGCTGCCTCCGGGCCGCTCGGGGTGACGCTGGTGATGAGCCGTTCGCTGCCGCCGTCGGCGATGTCGGCCTCGGTGAAGCCCAAGCGCTTCAGGTTGCTGGTGTAGTTCGGCAGCCCCAGGTAGAGCTGGGCGTAGGCGCGGGCGTGCTCCTCGCCTTGCGCGCCCGGGGCGAGCGCGATGGCGATCTCGGGGATGAGCAGCGGATCGCGCCCCAGCTTGAGCCGCGCGAACGTGGTGTGCTCAGGCGGCACGAAGTACGGGTGCGCGCCTAGCGTGCGCTCCTGAGCGAGCTGGAGCATCTTGGGACCGAGCGCGGCGAGCACGACGGGTGCCTGGGTCGGCGGGAGCGCGTCGAGGAACTCGACCGTCTTGGAGTACGGCTTCACGTACGCCTGGCCGGTCGATTCGACCAGCGGCGCGTGACTGTTCCCGAGGCCGAGGACGAACCGACCCGGATGCGCCGCCGCGATCTGGTCCGCCCGGGCGGCCAGGTCAGCCGGGTCCCACGTCCACACGCTGGCGATGCCGGTGCCGACGATCAGGTGACTGGTCGCCGCCAGCACCGCCTCGATGGGCTCAAGATTCTGCGCGGCATTAACTCCGGGGAACCAGACCGAACGGAACCCGGCATCCTCGATCGCCTTCCCGTACTGCGCTGCGTCCAGGCCGAGCGCCGGCATCGGCGGCATCCAGATGCCAAGTGAGCCAAGTGCCTGCCGTAGTTCCGTCGTCGTCGTCATGATCGTATTCTCACATCCGGGCGCCCGCCCGGAGGCGGTGTTACCTAGGAGGCCGCGATGCCAGGGCGAGTTAACGCTGACCTGCTGCTGGTGGGGAGCGTTCCGGCGCGGTCCACCGAGGAGGCGTTCCGGGCCGGGGCCGCGCATTTCGGCGACCTGGTGTTCGCGCTGCCGGACGGGGAGACCGGGCCGCGCTCGACATGGGTGGGGTATGAGCGCGAGACCCTCGTGCGGCCCAACCCCGCGGTCGCGGTCGTCGCCGAGACGACCTCGCCCACCGGGTTCCCGCGGCATACCTACGAGTCGCCGGTCTTCCGGCTGCGGCCCGGCACCTCCGCGGTGACGTTCGGCTCCTGGCCCCGGATCGATGACGCGATCGCGTCCTACCGGGAGTTCACCGCGCTGCGCGAGTCCGCGGTGATCCCGCGGGGCCTGCGGGTCCAGGTGGGCCTGCCGTTCCCGGTCAGCGCGCTGAACGGGCTGCGGGCCGACTTCGCGGCCGACTACCCGGTCGCCTTCGGCGGGTTCGCCGGCCTGGTCGAACGCGAGCTGGCCCGGCTCCTGGCCGTTGTCCCGGCCGAGGACCTGGCGATCCAGTGGGACATCGCCTTCGAGACCCTCGACATCGAGGGCGTGGTGCCATGGACCCCGCACCAGGGTGGCTGGGAGCGCTTCGCCGCCGCGGTGGACGTGCTGCCCCGGCTCGTCCCCGATGAGGTGCTGGTGGGCTACCACCTCTGCTACGGCACCAATCCCGAGTGGCCGATGTACGAGGCGCGCGACATGGCGGTGCTGGTCCGCATGGCCAACTACGCCCACGCGGCGTCCGGGCGCCCCATGGACTGGGTGCACATGGCCGGCCCCCGCCTGCTGCGCTCGGAAGACGAGCGATTCTTCCGTCCCCTGGCCGACCTGGCCATCGGCGACGCCCGCGTGTTCCTCGGCATCGTGCTCCCGGTCGACGGCCAGCTGGGCCTGCGCCGCCGCGAGGCCACGGCGCGAAAGTTCCTCCCCGACTTCGGCGTCGCCCTGTACTGCGGCTTCCGCGTCGCCCCGGGGTCAACTCCGGCGGAGGCGATCCAAGACCACGAGGACACCATCCGCGCGGTTCGGCGGTTAGGCGTCCTCCCCGAGCAGCCGCATGTCCTCGGCGAGGTACCGCGCCGATTGCGCGCTGGACCCTATGATCGGTGGCGTGTCACTGCGCGGGTACGACTTTCACGTGCACCTGCCGACGCCGGACTGGCTCGACGGGAGCATGGCGGGCTATGTCGAGGCGGCGGAGGCGTACTTCCGCGGCAAGGTCGAGCGGCAGCCGCTGAGCCAGCTCGCCGACCGGTACCGTCGCCTGGAGATCAAGGCCGTGCTGCTGGCCTGGGACGCGGAAACGCAGACCGGCCGGCCGCGCGTGCCCAACGAGACAGTCGCCCGGGCCTGCCGCGAGTACCCCGATGCGTTCTGCGGCCTGGGCAGCGTTGACCCGCGCAAGGGGCAGGCGGCGGTCGATGAGGTGGCGGGGATAGCGGAGCTGGGGCTGCGCGGCGTTAAGTTCCACCCGTCGCTGCAGGGATTCGCCCCCGACGACGACCGCTTCTGGCCGGTCTTCGAGGCGTGCGAGCGGCACCGGCTGCTGGCGCTGTTCCACACCGGGACCAGCGGGATCGGCGCGCGGCAGCCGGGCGGGCAGGGCATCCGGATCGACCTCGCGCACCCGCTGAAGCTGGACCCCGTCGTGGCGGCATTCCCTGAGCTGACCGTGGTGGCGGCGCACTTCGGCTGGCCGTGGCACATGGACCTGATCGCGATGGCCCTGCACAAGACCAACGTCTACATCGACATCTCCGGCTGGTCGCCCAAGCGGATCCCGGCCGAGGTAATCCGCGAGCTGCGCGGCCGGCTGTCAGGGCAGTTCATCTGGGGCAGCGATTTCCCCTTCATCACCCCCGAGCGCTGCCTGGCCGAGCTCGGGGACCTGGGCCTGCCCGAGGACGCGATGAGCAAGCTACTGCACGACAACGCGGCCCGCGTGCTCGGCCTGCCCGGGACTTGGAGCCCGGCCAGCTAGCTGGCCCCCTCGCGCCTGCCCCGGAGCCGGTGAGCGGCCCGCTTGCCCTGCTCCCGGATGGGCTGAGCGCGCCAGCCTGCCTCGGACGGGGCCGGAGGCGGATCCGGCTTCGATACCTCGGCGATGAACCGTCGCAGGGTACGGGCGAGGGCCGCGTCCAGGTCGGTCTGAGCGTGCTGCTCGGTCTCGATCAGCTCGGTCCCCATCCGCTCGGTGTTCCCCAGCTCCGCGTTTCCCCGCTCGCCGTTCCTCAACCCCGCGCTGATCAGCTCCATGACACCCCGTTGCTTCATGTGAACAAATCCCCAGAATCGCCGACAGTAGAGCAAAGGTACTCGTCCTGGCCGCGGGCGACGCTCGATCCTGCTCGCGACACGCCGGCGAAAATGTTCGATCGAAGCCGGACCATCTCGCGGGCGGCCCGGTTCCGGCACGGCCGGGGACGGGGACCCATCGGCTTTGATTCTCACCGAACCCGCCGCGCGCCAGCCGGAATGTACATGCTTCCGTCACTAGCTCGTCATCTTCGGTTCAGTGATGCGATCAGGTCCGCGCATACGGTGACCGGGTGGCTGAGGTCCGGGTATGCGAGCAGTGCGGCACGGAGTTCACGCCGCGCCGCGAGCACGCCCGCTTCTGCTCGGCGCAATGCCGCCTGGCGTGGAACCGGGGTGACGCCAGGCAGGCAACCGTCTCCGTGGCCGCCCTGGACTGGGCCGTCAACGCCATGATCGAGGTGACCAGCCGCCTGGGCGAAGGCCCGGGATCTAACGGCACGGTCACCAATGCACCTGTCACCAGCGGACCTGCCACTAACGGCACTCACGGCCCGGCCGGCAACGGACCTGCCACCCATGGTGATGCGCCCGCGGCCGCCCTCGCGCCGGATCTGCGGCACGCGGCCATCGCGGTGAGCGAGGCGACCTGGTGGGTCACGCTGGTGGACGCGACCCTGGTGCGCTACTTTCCCGGCGGCTACGACGCCATCCTCGACGCCCAGCCGGCGCCGGAGCGGGCGGAGATCGAGGACACCCTCGCCGGGCTGCGCCACGTCCGCAACCAGATGGGGGTCCACCTGGATCCCGATGAGTTCCTGCGGGCAGGGGTAACCAGCGGCGGCGAACAGGCCCCCGCGTGGACCTGGTCCCCGCTCCCCGAGCCGGCCACCATGGAGCTGTCGCCGCGCGGGCAGGAGTGGGAGCGCAGCCGGTACCGGGCCTACCAGGACTGGCTGGCGGGGCGCGCGATCACGCACACCTTCGCGCTGGCCGCCAGGTTCTTGCGGATGGCCGCGGCCAGCTTCCCGCCGGAATCCTCGCTGACCGCCTGAGCGCCAGGGAGCGCGGGCACGATATACGATTGCCTGATGGCCATTACCCGCGCTTGCGAGCAGTGCGGGACGGCGTTTCTCCCGCGCCGGGAGCACTCCCGGTTCTGCTCGGCGCAGTGCCGGGTGGCGTGGAACTGCGAGCACGCACGACACGAGGGCGTCTCCTCGGCGGCGCTTGACTGGTCGCTGACCGCGATGACCGAGGCGACCGCCCGGCTGGCCCGGTCCCGCCCGTCGGGCGCGGGGGCGGCGGAGGTGCACGCGGTCGTGGCCGTCAGCGACGCGGTCTGGTGGGTCACGATCGTCGACGCCACGCTGGTCCGCTACCATCCCGACAGCTACGACGCCACGATGGACGCGCTCCCGCCCGCCCGGCAGCAGGAGATCGGGCAGTCCCTGGCCGGCCTGCGCTTCGTCCGCAACCAGATGGGCGTTCACCGGGACCCGGGCGAGTTCATCGGGGTCTCGCCGGAAGCGGGCAAGGCCGAAAGGCGCGGGGCGCTCGTCTGGAGCCCGCTATCGCCGCCGCCGGCCGGGGACCTGTCGCCGAGCGGGCAGGAGTGGGAGCGCGGCCGGTACCTGGCGTACACCGAGCGGCTGGCCGGACAGGGCGTGGTGCACACGTTCGCGCTGGCCACGCGCTTCCTCCGGCACGCCGCCGCGAACGCCGCCACCGCTCACGACGACACCGCTCACGACGACACCGCTCACGATGACGCTACGGCGGCCGCGCAGGCACCCCAGAAGGCGTTACCCGCCCCGGCGGCCCTGGCCCCGCCCCTAGGCGAGGCCGCGGCGACGGCGGATGCCGCGCTCGGACACCCCGAACACCATGTCGACGATGATCCCGATGACCAGGATCACGATGATGATGGCGGTCGCGCTCACCAGGTCGGACTGGTCCTGGTCGGTGGACAGCAGCACGCCGATCGACGGCTGGTTCGCGATCAGCACCAGCAGCTCGCCCGCCATCAGGCTGTGCCAGGCGAATGCCCACGCCTGCTTGAGCCCGGCGACGAACGCCGGCAGCAAGGCCGGCAGGATCACCCGGCAGTAGAGCGAGATCCCGCGCAGCCCCATCATGTGGGCGTTCTTCAGCAGCAGCGGCGAGATCAGGTCCGCGCCGGCGATCAGCCCGTTGGCGATGGAAGACCAGGCGGCCAGCACGACGACGAACAGGATCGACTGCGTGGTCAGGCCGAACAAGATGATCGCGAACGGGAACCAGGCGATCGACGGCATCGTCTGCAGGCCGGTGATCAGCGAGCCGATCGCCGCCCGCAGCGGGCGGACGCGCGAGACCAGCGCCCCGACGACGACCCCCGCGAACAGCGCGAGCGCGAACCCGAGCACGGCCCGGTACAAGGTCGTGCCGATGGCGTGCCACAGCAGCCCGGTCTGGAGCTGATCCCACAGGTTGGACAGGGTGTCGCCGGGAGCGGGGAAGATGAGCTTCTTCCAGCCGCTGACGCTGATGAGCTCCCAGGCGGCCAGGGCGATGATGGCCGCAAGCGCCTTCGGCCAGACGACCCGCCAGGCGACCGCGGGGAACTGGCGCTGCCCGCTGGCGCGCGCCTCGGGCGGCAGGTCCAGCACGTCCAGCCCGGCCAGCGCGGTCGCGGTGGTGGCGACGCCCGCTCCCCGCTGCGAGCTACCTTCCGCCATGACGGCGCATCTCCTCACGCAGCAGGTCGGTGATCTCGGCGGCGGCCTGGGCGACGGGCGCCGAGTCGATCCGGCGGGGCCGCTGCACGCCCACCGGGATATCGGCCAGCACCCGGCCGGGACGGCTGCTCAGCACCACGACGCGGTCACCGAGCCGCACCGCCTCGCGCACGTTGTGCGTCACGAAGAGCACCGTCAGGCCCCGCTCGGCCGCGATCCAGTCCAGCTCGTCGTGCATCACGTCCCTGGTCATGGCGTCCAGGGCGCCGAACGGCTCGTCCATGAGCAGCACGTCGGCGTCCTGGGCGAGCGCGCGGGCGAGGGACACCCGCTGCCGCATCCCGCCCGACAACTCGTGTGGCCGCTTGTCAGCGAAGCCGCCCAGCTGAACCACGTCGAGCAACTCGGCCGCCCGCCGCCCGCGCTCGGCCCGGGACAGCCGGCGCAGCGCCAGCTCGACATTGCCGCGCGCGGTCAGCCACGGGAACAGGCCCGCCTCCTGGAACATCAGGGCCACGCGGCCACCGACCTGGAGCGTGCCGGTAGTGGGCCGCTCCAGCCCCGCCACCAGCGACAGCAGCGTGGACTTGCCGCAGCCGGAGGCGCCGATCAAGCAGGTGAACTCCCCTGGCGCGACCGTGAGCGAGAGCTCAGCGAGCGCGCGCACCGCGGCGCCGCCCTTGCCGTACACCTTGGAGACGCCGGACAGCGTGACCGCCGCCGTCGCCTCCGTCACCGATGTGGTGGCACTCATCTGTAACGCGCCTACCTGTGCCTGTCCGGTCGCGGCCAGCAGCGCGTTCAGCGGGCCGAGGTCGAAGATCCCGTCCAGCTTGACCGGCTTGAGCAGGCCAACGCTGACCGCCTGGTTCGCGTCGTCGTTCAGCGACGCCACGTTCGGGTCGTTGGTGAACGTGATCTCCTTGAACGCCGGGTCCAGGATGTCGGCCTTGATCGGCCTGCCGGTGTAGGCGGCGAGCTGATCGTTGGCGACCTGCTCGGCCTGCGCGGGGCTGGACTTGATGAAGGCGTTGGCCTGGATCTGCGCCTTCAGCAGGTCATTGACGATGTCCGGGTGCGCGGACAAGAAGGACTGGGTGACCATGAGCACGGTGGTCACGCCCGGCTCGGTGTAGAGCACCTTGCCGCCCGCCTTGACGATCTGCACGTCGTACGGTGACGGCTCGGACGCCCCGGCTATCTGGCCGGACTTGAACTCAAGCACGGCGGCGGAGTTAGGCGAGGTCGGCTTGACGGACACGTCCCCGCCACCGGTGGCGCTAGTGGCCAGGCCCTGCTGCTTGAGCCAGTAACGGACCGCGACATCTTGGGTATTGCCCAGCGACGGCGTGGCGATCGCCTGGCCCTTCAGCTGCGCGGCGCTGGTGATCGACGACTTGACCACGACGGACGCCCCGCCGGTGGCCGCGCCGGAGACGATCTTGATGGCGGTGCCCTTGGACTTGCGCCACGCGTTGATCGCCGGGCTCGGCCCCACGTAGGCGGCGTCCAGCTGGCCGGCCAAGATCGCGGTGGTCTCCTGCGTCCCGGAGGTGAACACGCTGGCCTTGAGGGTTCCGGCCGACCCCAGCGCCGTGGCGAAGTAGCCGTTCTTCACCCCGATCAAGGCGGGCGCGTGGGTGATGTTGGCCAGGTACCCCAGCCGGACGGTAACCGGCCCGGACGCCGCGATCGACGATGAGCCGGCCCCGCCGGCCACTGAAGGCGAAGACGACGGGGGAGACGAGGAAGAGCAGCCTGCCGCGAGGACGGCGGCGCCGAGAGCGGCGGCTGCCGCGATGACTATCCGTCGCATGAAAGCGTTACACCTATTCCGATCGGGAAACCAGGATTAAATCCTGCTCATCCTAACCGATTTACTAGGAAATACAAGCGGCTGGCCCGCGGGTGTACGAACGGCGGCGCACCAGTTGGCGGGGTCGGGGGTTGGTGTTTACCCCCCGATGTCAGAGGAGTCCTGGAAGTTCATGCCCGCTACCGACGGGTACTTGTACACGCACACCTGGAGGCGGGCCTTATCGGCGTTGGACGCGCGGTCGACCCGGTAGATGACCTGGCTCAGGCTCACCGATCGCGGCACGCCGGAGGGCAGCGGGACGGCGGTGACGTTGGGCAGCTTCCCGCAGGCGGCCCGGACGGCCAGGCGCTCGGAATCCGGTGTCCCGCTCTTGAAGGACACCATGGCCTCCTGCTGGCCGAGCGCCTTGTTGAACTGGGAGCACCCCGCGGCGGCGACCACGCACGCGGCGGCCAGGGTAGCCAGAACGACGCGAAGTAGCAGGCGCACGGATGTAGCGTACGCGGTCGGCGCACCGAGTACCGTATCGGGGAGAACGCCCAGCACCATCCAGGAGGCTAGAGCCCGTGCCCGCCCCGCTTACGTCCAGGTGGCTAACGGCGCCCTATGTCCTCGCGTTATATCCTCATCGTCAACTCGCGGAAGGTGACCAAGCCGGTCTTCGTCCTCGGGGCACCGCACTCCGGGGTGGCCGAGGTTGGCAAGGCGCTGAAGCTGTCCCCTTCCTTTCACGTCACGATCGGCCAGCCGGCCGTGCTGCAGGCGGTCCACGCGTTCGCGCGGCGGCCCTCGATGTACCGGGGGCGCGGCCCGGCTGCCCTGTCGGTGATCCGGGACGCGTTCGCGCAGGCGTGGCAGGTCAACTCCGCCAGTTGCGTCCAGTGCGCCCCCCAGTGCCGGACGGCGGCGGGCCTGTCCGCCGCCGAGGCGGGATCCTGCGCTGACGTGCGGGGCCTGGCCCGGTTCGGCGACGCGTCCCCCGACCTGGGCTACTGCGCGGAGGAGCTGATCGCGGCGTTTTCCGACGCGCAGATCGTTCAGGTCGTCCGGGATGGCCGGGACGTGGTGGCCGAGATGCTGGCCGACCCGGCCCTCATGTCGTGGTTCCGGCCGAGCGTGGCCAACATCGACACCGAGTTCCCGAACCCGTTCTACGGCGTGGAGGACGAGGTGGACCGGTCCTCGTGGCAGGACGCCTCCGGCGCCGGCAAGTGTGCCCTGCGATGGCGGTGGGCGGTCCGGCAGGCGGCCCGGCTGCGCAAGGCAACGCCGGACGGCCAGCTCAAGACGCTACGGTATGAGGACATGGTCCGCTCCCCCGGCGTCGCCGCGGCGGCCCTGTCGGAGTTCACCGGCGCGAAGATCGCCGCGCCGGTGGTCCCCGCCAACCGCAAGGCGCGCGGCGACGCGGCCAGCTGGCGCCGCACCCTGGCAATCAGCCAGGTCGCCGACATCGAGAAGGTCGCCGGCGAGGAACTGCGCCGCCTGGGGTATTTGTAGCGCCACCTGCCGGCCGGGGTCCGGAGCTTGGTGTTCATCCCCCAGGGGATACGCGCTCCTGGCCGGCGAACTGGGTGTGGTAAAGCTCGGCGTACAGGCCGCCCTCGGCGAGCAGGTCCTCGTGCCTGCCGTGCTCGACCACCTGGCCGCCGTCGATGACCAGGATCTGGTCGGCCTCGCGGATGGTGGACAGCCGGTGCGCGATGACCAGCGAGGTGCGCCCGGTGAGCGCGGTCTTCAGCGCCCGCTGGACGGCCGCCTCCGATTCTGAGTCCAGGTGCGCGGTCGCCTCGTCCAGTACCACGATCGACGGGGCCTTCAGCAGCAGCCGGGCCAGCGCGACCCGCTGCTTCTCCCCGCCGGACAGCCGGTAGCCGCGGTCGCCGACGATCGTGTCCAGCCCGTCCGGCAGCAGCGAGATCAGGTCCCAGATCTGGGCGGCCTCGCACGCCTCGATCACCTCGGCCGCGGTCGCCGACGGCCGCGCGTACAGCAGGTTGGTCCGCAGCGTGTCATGGAACAGGTGCGCGTCCTGGGTGACCACGCCGACCACGTCGTGCAGCGAGTCCAAGGTAACGTCCCGCAGGTCGTGCCCGGCGATGCGAACGGCGCCGTCATTGGGGTCATACATCCGGGAGACCAGCGCGGTGATGGTGGTCTTGCCCGCGCCCGACGGGCCGACCAGCGCGGTGAGCTGGCCCGGCGGCGCGGTGAAGGACACGTCGTGCAGCACGCCGGCGGCCGCGTCGGCCCGCTCGGGGACCTTCAAGGCGATCGATTCCAGGGAGGCGAGCGACACCTCCGCCGCGGTCGGGTAGCGGAAGCTCACATGATCGAAGGTGATGCCGGGCGAGGCAGCCGCCGAGAGCCCGTTCGGGACGGGGACCGAGGTCGCGGGATCGGCAGCCGCTATGTCCGCGGTGGGCACTGTCTCCCTGGTGGGCACTGTCTCCCTGGTGGGCACTGTCTCGACGGTGCGCGGCAGCGGCACGGCATCGGGCTTTTCCTTGATCAGCGGCTCGAGGTCCAAGACCTCAAAGACCCGGTCGAAGCTGACCAGGGCCGTCATGACCTGGACCTGCACGTTGGACAGGGACGCGATGGGGCCGTAGACGCGGCCGATGAGCTGTGACAGCGCGACCAGCGTGCCGAGCTCGAACGTGCCGTGGATGACCAGCGAGCCGCCCACGCCGTAAACCAGGGCGGTGACGATCGCCGCCAGCAGGGTGAACATGATCGGGAACAGCTGGCCGTACATAGCCTGGGTGACGCCGATGTCGCGGACCTTGGCGGCATTGGCGGAGAACTGCGCCGCCTCATCGCGCGGGCGGCCGAACAGCTTGACCAGCATCGCCCCGGCGACGTTGAACCGCTCGGTCATCATGGAGCCCATCTCGGCGTTCAGCTGCATGGACTCGCGGGTCAGCCGCTGCATCCGGCGGCCCTGGATCCGCGCCGGGAGGATGAAGAGCGGGATGAGCGCCAGCGTGATGACGCTGACCAGCCACGATAGGTAGAACATCGTGATCAGGAGGACGACCAGCGACAGGAAGTTGGCCACGATCGACGACAAGGTGCCAACGATCGCCGACTGCGCGCCCACCACGTCGCCGTCTAGCCGGCTGACCAGCGACCCCGTTTGCGCCCTGGTGAAGAACGCGATCGGCTGGCGTTGCACGTGGCCGAAGACCTGGGTGCGCAGGTCGTAGATCAGGCCCTCGCCGACCCGCGCCGAGCACCACCGGTTGACGAAGCCGAGGACCAGGTCCAGCAGCGCGACCCCGACGACCGCGATGGCGACGACGACGACGACCTTCTCGTTCCGCCCGATGATGCCGTGGTCGATCACCTCGCGCAGCAGCAGCGGGTTCACGACCGTGATGACGGCATCGAGAGCGGTGCCGAGGAGGAACACCGTCAGCAGCCCCCGGTAGGGCCTGGCGTAGCCGGCGATGCGCCGGACGGTGCCCGGCTTGAGCTTCTGCTTGGTGACCGAGGGGTCCATGCGGAACCCGCCGCCCGGCCCGTGGAATGCGACCCTGCCGTACATGATCCTCACAACCTACTGCCGGCCGCGGGACCTTCCCAATTCGTTTTGCGCCCGTGGCGAACTGTTAGCCAGCGGCGCGCACCCGGGTTGCGCCGCCGCGGCCGCGCAGGTTCACGCCGTGCTCGGTGAGGATCCGGTGGATGAAGCCATACGACCGCCCGGTCGCGATGGCCAGTGACCGGATGGACTCGCCGGCGTCGTAGCGGTTCTTGAGGTCGGTCGCCATCTGGGCGCGCTCAGGCCCGGTTACCCGGGTCCCCTTCCTGAGGTTCTCGGCCACGTTTACCTCCCGTAGGGTTGGCCGCCGATTGCGTTACGCCACAATGGCAATGATCACGCATCAAGGCGTGGTTGGCCACCCACATTGAGGCAAACGTCAGCCGAACCTAGAAAGGCCAGGCAAAGGACCCACGGCGAAGCAGCAGTTTACGCAAGCGCCACCAGCTCGGTGAAATCGTCGCTCCAGGCATCTTCGGTGCCTTCCGGCAGGACGATTACCCGCTCGGGCGAAAGCGCGTCGACCGCTCCCTCATCGTGCGTCACCAGGACAATCGCGCCCCGGTAGCCACGCAGCGCGGCGAGGATCTCCTCGCGGCTGGCGGGGTCGAGGTTGTTGGTGGGCTCGTCCAGCAGCAGCACGTTCGCGCCGGAAACGACCAGGAGGGCCAGCGCCAGCCGGGTCTTCTCGCCGCCGGAAAGGACACCGACCGGCTTATCCACGTCATCGCCGGAGAACAGGAATGAGCCGAGAACGCGGCGTTGCTCGGTTTCGGTCAGCTCCGGCGAGGCGGTCTTCATGTTCTCCAGCAGAGTCCGCCCGGTATCGAGCGTCTCGTGCTCCTGTGCGTAATATCCCAATTTCAGGCCATGCCCTGGCATGACCTTGCCGGTATCGGGTTCCTCGACCCCGGCCAGCAGCCGCAGCAGCGTCGTCTTCCCGGCGCCGTTGAGGCCGAGGATGACCACCCGGCTGCCCCGGTCGATGGCCAGGTCGACGTCGGTGAAGACTTCGAGGGAGCCGTAGGACTTCGACAGGCCCTCGGCCCCGAGCGGGGTGCGCCCGCAGGCCGCCGGCTCGGGGAACCGCAGCTTGGCCACCCGGTCGGCGGCGCGCTCGGCCTCGATCCCGGCCAGCAGCTTATCGGCGCGGCGCAGCATGTTCTGCGCGGCCTTGGCCTTGGTCGCCTTGGCGCGCATCTTGTCCGCCTGCTGCTGCAAGGCGCTGGCCTGCCGCTCGGCGTTGGCCTTCTCCCGGCGGCGGCGGCGCTCGTCGGTCTCGCGCTGCTGCAGGTAGGTCTTCCAGCCGACGTTGTAGACGTCCAGCACCGAGCGGTTGGCGTCCAGGTAGAACACCTTGTTGACGACCGCATCCAGCAGCCCCACCTCGTGGCTGATGACGATAAGGCCGCCGCGGTAGTTCTTCAGGTGGTCGCGCAGCCAGGCGATCGAGTCGGCGTCCAGGTGGTTGGTCGGCTCGTCGAGCAGCAGGGTCTGGGAGTCGCCGAACAGGATCCGGGCCAGCTCGACGCGGCGCCGCTGGCCGCCGGACAGCGTGTGCAGGGGCTGCTGCAGCACCCGGTCGGCCAGCCCGAGGCTGGCGGTCAGGCTGGCCGCCTCGGACTCGGCCGCGTAGCCGCCGAGCACCGACAGGCGGTCCGACAAGGTGCCATAGCGCTTGATGGCCCGCTCGGCGATCCCGGCGTCGGGGTCGGACATCTGCGCCTCGGCCTTGCGCATCTGCGCGCGCACCTCATCCAGGCCGCGCGCCGACAGCACCCGGTCCAGGGCCAGCACGTCCAGGTCGCCGGTGCGCGGGTCCTGCGGCAGGTAGCCCACCGGCGACGATCGCCGGACACTGCCCGCGGCCGGCTGCCCGGCCCCCGACAGCACCTTGCACAGCGTGGTCTTGCCCGCGCCGTTGCGCCCGACGAGGCCGATCCGGTCGCCCTCCGCGACCTGGAACGAGGCCTGCGACAGCAGCAACCGGGCACCGGCGCGCAGCTCGATGCCGCTGGCGACGATCACTTTCTCACTCCAGCGCTATATAGACGAGACGACTTAGCCCCCGGGCCCGTCGGTCACGCCGCGAGTGGCAACCCCGTCCATCAGGATACCTGAGGCCCCGTGAGCCCAAACACCCTTCACGAAGTGCCCCGGCATGCTTACTATGCGTAGAGCATCATCGAAGTAGGGGGAGGTGACGACGATGATCCCGCAGGGTGGCACCTTTGTCCGGCCCGGTGTGCTCGCCTGGGACGGCATGCTCGCGCCGCCGCCCGTTCCCGTCACCTCCTGCGAGGTCATCGAGCAGGCGATCGCCGGCGCGCTCGGGGACATCGCCCTCCTAGAGGACCTCCTCGGCGAGCTGGCCCGCGCCCGGCTGTGGCTGCCGCTGCCGGACGGCCCGAAGCGGGTCACCGACGGCTGCGCCCTGACGCTGCCAGTCATCGTGACCCTCGAAGACGAGTTCGTGCCCGCCTTCACCTCGGTGCAACGGCTGGGCACCTGGGCCGACCCGCGGCGGCTGCGCAGCGAGCCGGCCAGCGCCACGGGCCCCGTGCGCTCGGGCGATCCCGCCTGGCGGCGCGACCCCTGGGACCACCTAGGGGAAACCGCGGTGATCCGGCACGTGGTGGTCCCGTTCGCCGGGCTGGCGGCCCGGTTGCCGCCGGGGCTGGGCATCGCGGTCAACCCGGGCAGCCGGGCGAGCCTCAGCGTCCACCCCGACGCCGTCGCGGCCTTCCGGGAGCAGGCAGCCGCGGGCCGCTAACGCCCGCTAGATGTTGAACCCGAGGGCGCGCAACTGCTCGCGGCCGTCCTCGGTGATGCTCTCCGGGCCCCAGGGCGGTATCCAGACCCAGTTGATCCGGAAGTCGGCCACGATGCCCTCCAGCGCCTCGCGCGCCTGATCCTCGATCACGTCGGTGAGCGGGCACGCCGCGCTGGTCAGCGTCATG
>JAICUO010000675.1 GCA_025935815.1 Streptosporangiaceae bacterium | reverse complement strand
GGGCCGGGAACCGCCGCCATCATGTCCACTCCCCGCTACATCCGCAAGGGGAACGCGGCCGTCGTTGGCTACCTGTACCGGACCACCAGGATTTACGCGATCGGCTCGGTCCTCGTGCTGGTCTTCGGGCTGATCCTGGCGCAGATCCAGCATGAGTTCAGCAAGTGGTGGATATCGGTGTCCATCACGCTGTACGTGGTGGCCGCGGTGCTCCTTGCCTTGATCTTGCGCGACCAGCGCAAGGCCCTGGCCGCGCTGCAATCCGCCGCGGCGTCACCGGCCGCGGCCGCACCCGGCGCTGCCGTGGTCCCCGCCGCGCCGCCGGCGCAGGAGCCGGGCAGCGCCCAGGCGCCTGCGGATCGTTCGGGAGAAGAAGGCACGAAAGTCGCCGATGACGGGGAGAAGGCGACCACCGCCGAGTCCAGCACCGCCAAGCCCAGCGCCCCCGCCCCCGCGCCGGCTCCGGCCAGTGCGCCCGCTCCGGCCCCCGCTCCCGGCCGGGCGCCGGTCGCCGCCGTGGAGCGGGCCCGCATCTCGTCCCTGTCCGGCGTGGTCTCCTTGATCTGGCTGGTCACGCTGGTCTTGATGGTGTGGAAGTAGCCGGGGCGACCCGGGTCACGCCCCGATGGCCTGCTCCAGGTCGGCGATCAGGTCAGCGGCGTCCTCGATGCCGACCGACAGGCGCACCAGGTCATCCGGGACTTCCAGCGGCGACCCGGCGGTCGACGCGTGGGTCATCCGGGCCGGGTGCTCGATCAGCGACTCCACGCCGCCCAGGGACTCTCCCAGCGTGAACAGCCGGGCGCGCGCGCAGAGGTCGACGGCATGCTGCTGCCCGCCGCGGACCTGGAAGGAAACCATGCCGCCGAAGCCCCGCATCTGCGCCTTGGCGATCTCGTGGTTCGGGTGCGAGGCCAGCCCCGGGTAATGCACCCGGGTGACGGCCGGGTGGGTGGCGAGCATCTCCGCAATCCGCTGGGCGTTCGCGCAGTGCCGGTCCATCCGCACCGCGAGCGTCTTGATCCCGCGCAGGGTGAGCCAGGAGTCGAACGGGCCGGGGACGGCGCCGGTGGCGTTGCGGGTGAACGCCAGGCCCTCGGCCAGCTCCGGCGACGAGGTGATCACCGCGCCGCCGACCACGTCGGAGTGGCCGCCCAGGTACTTGGTGGTCGAGTGAACGACGGCGTCGGCGCCCAGTTCCAGCGGGCGTTGCAGGTAGGGGGAGGCGAAGGTGTTGTCGACGACCAGGAGCGCGCCATGGTGGTGGGCGAGCTCGGCGAGGGCGCGGATGTCGGTGACGTTCAGCAGCGGGTTGGTCGGGGTCTCGGCCCAGACGATCTTCGCCGGGGCCGCCGCCAGCCGCGCCTCGACGACGGCGGCGTCGTCGATCGGGACCGGCTCGTGGGTGATCCCCCAGGCCGCCAGGACCTTCGCGAACAGCCGGTAGGTTCCGCCGTAGGCGTCGGTCGGGATCAGGACGCGATCCCCCGGCCGGCACGCCACCCGCAGCAGGCAGTCCTCGGCCGCCATCCCCGACGCGAACGCGAACGCGCTGGCGCCGCCGTCGAGGGCGGCACCTTCCAAGGCGGCGAGGCACTCCTCCAGCGCGGTGCGGGTCGGGTTGGCGGTGCGGGAGTACTCATAGCCGCCCCGGGTCCCGCCGATCCCGTCCTGCTTGTAGGTGGACGCCTGGTGGATGGGCGGGACGACCGCGCCGGTCAGCGGGTCGGGCTCTTGCCCGGCGTGGATCGCCAGCGTCTCAAAGCCGGTCATGGGGCCCCTCTCTCCTTTAACCACGGGTCTCGTTATCCTCGGGCGGCGAAGAACGCCAGCAGGTCCTGGCGGGTGAGGATGGCGGTCGGCTTGCCCTCGACATGCACCAGGGCCGCGCCCGCGCCGCCGAGCGCGGTGGCCGCCACGCTCACCGGCTCGCCCGCCCCGATCAGCGGCAGCGGCGGCGACATGTGCTCGCCCACGCGGTCCTGCGGGGTGGCGCGGCCGGCGACGAGCGCGTCGAGGAGGTCGCGCTCGGCCACCGACCCGGCGACCTCGGCGGCCATCAGCGGCGGCTCCTCGCGCACCACGGGCAGCTGGGAGACGTCGTACTCTCGCAGCAGCGCGATGGCCTGGGCCACGGTCTCGTCCGGGTGGACGTGCACGAGGGCCGGCAGGGCCGGGCTGGCGTTGAGGGCCCCGCCCGGCGAAGCCGGGCCCTTCAAGACGGCCAGGACGTCGGCGACGGTCGGCTCGCTGGTCGCCGTGGCCAGGAACCCGTAGTCGGCCATCCAGTCGTCGTTGAAGATCTTCGACAGGTACCCGCGCCCGCCGTCGGGCAGCAAGACCACGATGACGTCGTTGTCGCCGGCCTTCTCGGCGACCTTGAGCGCCGCCATGACGGCCAGGCCCGCCGAGCCGCCGACGAGCAGCGCCTCCTCGCGGGCGAGCCGCCGCGTCATCCGGAAGGATTCCGCGTCGCTGATCCCGATCACCTCATCGACCACGCTGCCGTCGTAGGTCGCGGGCCAGATGTCCTCCCCGACGCCCTCCACCAGGTACGGCCGCCCGGAGCCGCCGGAATAGACCGAGCCCTCCGGATCCGCGCCGATGACCTTGACCCGGCCGTCGCTGGCCTCCTTGAGGTACCGGCCGGTGCCCGAGATGGTGCCCCCGGTGCCAACGCCGGTCACGAAGTGGGTGACCCGGCCGTCGGTCTGCGACCAGATCTCCGGCCCGGTCGAATGGTAGTGCGCCGCCGGGTTGTCCGGGTTGGCGTACTGGTCCGGCTGCCAGGCGTTCGGCGTCTCCTTGACCAGGCGGCGGGCGACGCTGTAGTAGGAGTCCGGGTGCTCGGGGGCGACCGCGCTGGGGCAGACGACGACGTCGGCGCCGTAGGCGCGCAGCACCGCGATCTTGTCCTGGGCGACCTTGTCCGGGCAGACGAACAGGCACCGGTACCCGCGACCCTGGGCGACGATCGCCAGCCCGACGCCCGTGTTACCGGAGGTCGGCTCGATGATGAGGCCGCCGGGCGGCAGCTTGCCCGCCTTCTCGGCGGCCTCGACCATGCGCAACGCGATCCGGTCCTTCACCGAGCCGCCCGGGTTCAGGTACTCCACCTTGGCGAGCACCGTCGCCGTTGTCACGCCCTTCGTGACCGAGCGCAGCCGGATGAGCGGCGTGTTCCCCATGACCTCGGTCAACGACTCATGTACCTGCATATGAGAGACGGTACCGGTCTCTGTCTTAGGCTTGGTTACGACACCGCTGTTCCCGCGAGGAGTCGCATCATGCCTGAGGCCGTAATCGTCGCAACCGCCCGCTCCCCCATCGGACGCGCGTTCAAGGGAACGCTCGCCACCATCCGCCCGGACGACATCGCCGTGCAGATGGTACGGGCCGCCCTCGCCAAGGTGCCGTCGCTCGATCCGGCTGGCATCGATGACCTCATCCTCGGCTGCGGGCTGCCCGGCGGGGAGCAGGGCTTCAACATGGCGCGCGTGGTCTGCGTCCTGCTCGGGCTGGACACGGTTCCGGGGACCACCGTGAACCGGTACTGCTCGTCATCGCTGCAGACCACCCGGATGGCCTACCACGCGATCAAGGCGGGCGAGGGAGATGTGTTCATCTCGGCCGGCGTCGAGTGCGTCTCCCGGACCGTCAACGGCTCCAGCGACATGCCGCAGGCGCGTAACCCCCTGTTCACCGCGGCGACGGAGCGCACCGAGGCGACGGCCGCCGCCGACGCGGCGTCCTGGCACGATCCGCGCGCGGACGGCGAGGTCCCCGACGTCTACATCGCCATGGGCCAGACCGCCGAGAACGTGGCGGCGCTGCGCGGGATCACGCGCGCCGAGCAGGATGAGTTCGGCGCCCGCTCGCAGCAGCTCGCTGAGAAGGCCCTGGCGAACGGGTTCTGGGGCAAGGACATTACCCCGATCACCCTCCCCAACGGGACCGTGGTGTCCGCGGATGACGGGCCCCGCCCGGGGACGACGCCGGAGAAGCTGGCCGGGCTGAAGCCCGCGTTCCGCGCGCACGGGACCGTGACGGCGGGGAACTGCTGCCCGCTGAACGACGGCGCGGCGGCGGTGGTGATCATGAGCGACGTGAAGGCGGCCGCGCTGGGGCTGACCCCGCTCGC
>JAICUO010000714.1 GCA_025935815.1 Streptosporangiaceae bacterium | reverse complement strand
CTACCGTGCGCGGCCCGCCCCTTCCCGGCTAAGGTGGGCGGCAATCTCAGCGATCCGTGACGGAACCTTCAACGATGCTTATCCTCGTTCCACCGTCGGAGACCAAGGCCTTCCCGGCGGGGACAGCCCCGGTCGACCTCGGGTCCCTCGTGCTGCCCGAGCTCCGGCCGGCCAGGGCCGGACTGCTTAGGGCACTGGCCCGCCTGGCCCGCGGCCGGGCGCCCGCCGCATTGGAGGCGCTGGGGCTGAGCGAGGGCCAGGCGGGTGAACTGGCTCATAACCGGGAACTCAGCTCGGCGCCCGCTGGCGAGGCGGCCCAGGTGTACTCCGGCGTGCTGTACGACGCGCTCGACCTGCCTGCCCTGCACCACCGGGGTGTCACGACGGATCATGTGCTGATCTTCTCGGCCCTGTGGGGAGTGCTCCGGCCGGCTGACCGGATCCCGCACTACCGGTGCTCAGCGGGGGTGAAGCTGCCCGCCGTGGGCTCGGTGTCAGCCGCCTGGCGCAAGGCGCTGCGCGCCCCCCTGACCGCGCATGTCGGCGACCAGCTGGTCGTGGACCTGCGGTCGGGCGCGTACGCCGGCCTGTGGGTGCCCGGAGCCAACGCGGTCACCGTGCGGGTGCTGCACGAGCGGGAGGCCGACGGCGTGATCAGGCGGGCCGTGGTCTCGCACTTCAACAAGGCGACGAAGGGGCGGCTCACCCGGGCGCTGCTGGAATCGGGGCAGCAGCCGCGCAAGCCGGACGAGCTCGCCGACTTGGTGCGCGCGCTGGGCTACCTGGTCGAGCCGGGTCCCCGGGCCAGCAGCCCGGACGCCCCGACGGCGCTGGACATCGTGGTACGCGAACTCTTACAGAACTGACAGCATGCCGCCGTCGACGTACAAGATGTGGCCGTTCACGAAGTCCGCGGCCGGGCTGGCCAGGAAAAGCAGCGGTCCCACCAGGTCCTTCACCTCGCCCCACCGCCCGGCCGGGGTGCGGCGGCGAACCCATGCGCTGAACTGCTCGTCGGCTACCAGCGCTCGGGTGAGCTCGGTCGCGAAGTACCCAGGGCCGATCGCGTTGACCTGGATTCCGTGGCCGGCCAGGTCCGCGCACATGCCCTTGGTCAGCATCTTCAGCGCGCCCTTGGTGGCCGAGTACGCGGCGGTCCCGGCCCGGGCCGCCTCGCTTTGCAGGGAGCAGATGTTGATGATCTTGCCGTGGCCGCGCGGCACCATCCGCCTGGCTACCTCGCGGCCGACCAGGAACGCGCTGCTCAGGTTGGTATCAAGAAGGCGGTACCAGTCCGCGTCGGTGAACTCGGTCAGCGGAGCGCGATGCGTCATGCCGGCGTTGTTCACCAGGATGTCAATGGGGCCGGCGGTGTCCTCGGCGACCGCGATGCCTTCGGCCACGGCGGCGGGGTCGGTGGCGTCGAACGCCACCGCGGTGACCTGGTCGCTGGCGAACGCCGCCCGCACCTGCTCCAGCCGCCCGGCGTCGCGGCCGTTGATGATCACGGTGCAGCCGGCGTCCAACAGCCCGGCGGCCAGGGCGTGCCCGATTCCCCTGCTTGATCCGGTGACGAGCGCGACCCGCCCGGCGATGTCGAACAGCATCAGCGGTTACTGGTTCATCTGCTCGGCTGGCCGGGGCTCAGTCGTCCAGCTGGGGAGGTGACGGGCCGGGCGGCCGAGGAGCCACTCCTGCTCGGTCCGCGAGAGCTGGTCGGAGTCGGCACCGATCAGCACCCGGTCGATGCCGACCGCGTCCATCGCCTCGATAGCCGTGGCGATGACCGAGTCGATCGAGGCAGCCTGCCAGCCCGCGCCGATCTGGTTCAGGTGAACTTGCGCGTCGATGATCTCGATCCCTGCGGCCATGACGACATCCTCCTCCCGGCCAAGAGCCAGCTCAAGGACCCGGCCTGGCACCCGCAGAGCCAGGGGTGAGCGGCTCAGCGTCAGCGCGGCGTGAGGACGTCGAACTCGTTGCCCTCCGGGTCGGCCAGGCACGTCCACGGCACGTCGCCCTGGCCGAGGTCGATGTCGGTGGCGCCGAGAGCCCGCAGCCGGGCCACCTCGGCCGCTTGATCGTCACCGGGGTATGGCCGGAGGTCGAGGTGGACGCGGTTCTTCACGGTCTTCACGTCGGGCGTGCGCAGGAACACGAGGTACGGCCCGACGCCCTGTGCGGAGCGCAGCACCGCATGATCGTCGGTCACGTCGTGCACGGTCCAGTCCATGGCCTCGCCCCAGAACCGGGCCATGACCCGCGGATTCGCGCAGTCGGCCACCACTTCGGCTATTGGCCCGGTGTCCTGGTAGGCCGAGTGGGGCGCCAGCACGCAGAACTCGTTGCCCTCCGGGTCGGCGAGGACTGTCCATGAGACGTCGCCCTGGCCCACGTCGGCGGGCGCCGCGCCGAGGTCCTTCAGCCGCGCGACCAGGTCCGCCTGATGCGCCGCGGAGGTGGTGGCGAGGTCGACGTGCACGCGGTTCTTCACCGTCTTGGGTTCCGGGACGCGGATGACGTCGATGCAGACGGCGGCGGGTTCGGGATAGGCGAAGCCCTGGGGCTCAAGGTTGGTCACGCCGGGCTCCTCGCTGGAAACCACCCAGCCGAGCGCCTCCGCCCAGAACTGGCCGACCGCGGAGTCATCCTGTGCATTCATCGCGATCTGAACAAGCCGCAGTGCCATGCCGCCGATCCTATGCCCAGGCCGATGGCGTGGGCGAGCAGGCCGCGGCGTGCTTTTACTGCTCCTGGTCGAGGCCGGCCAGCAGGCTGAACGCGCGCTCGAATACCTCCGGCGTGACAAGGCGGGGGGACAGGCGCTTTTCGATCTGCAGGCCGACCAGCATCGCCTGCCCGATGGCCCAGGCCTGGACGGGCGTGACCTCAGCGGCGAGCTCGCCGCCATCCCCGCCATCCCCGCCATCGGCGTCGGCTAGCTGCCGGAGCCGGCGTTCGCGGCCGCTGCGGTAACGCTGCAGCGCGTCCGGTGCGCGCAGCAGCGCGGCGAAGAACTCCAGGTACATCGCCAGTTCCTCGGTGTCCCCGGGCTCGTCGGCGGCGACGGCGCGACCGAACTGGGCCAGGCGCTCGCGCAGCGGCCGCGACTCGTCGTTGAGCGTGGCCGAGTAATCGGGGGCCGGGGCCGCTTCCAGCGCGCTCAGCATGAGGTCCTCCTTGCTGGCGAAGTGCCCGTAGATAGCGCCCTTGGTCACCTCCGCCGCCTCCGCGATCTGCTCCAGCGAAGTCGCGGCATAGCCGCGCTCGCGGAACAGTCGCTGCGCCTCCGCCAGCAGCCGCTGCCGCGTGCGCTCCTTGGACTCCGCTCTGGTCACCCTGGCCACGCCCCCATTCTGCCACATTGACATACCAATGGCATACAGATACCGTCAGCATTCATATACTGGTGGTATATGAATGGATGATGGCCTGGCCAGGAGCGACCGACCCGGCTGGGCGGCGGAAGGAGCGGGAGATGAGCCTCGGAGCGCGAGTCAAGAGCCACCTCGTCGAGCCGGCCGTGCTGCGGCTGCTGCAGTGGCGGGGCGATCCGGTCGCCCAGATGCTGCTCCCGGCGGCGAAGGCTGACCCGTACCCGCTATACGCGCGGCTGCGCCAGCGTGGCCTGGTGCGCAGCCCCCTCGGGGTATTCGCGGCGGCCGACCACGCGACGGTGGCGAGCATCCTGCGGGACCGGCGGTTCAGCAGCTCGCCCGTGCACCAGCGAGGCTACCGGCCGCCGTCCTGCCCGCCGGGCGACCCGCGGGCCGGGCTGCCCGCCGCGGACCTGCTCACG
>JAICUO010000971.1 GCA_025935815.1 Streptosporangiaceae bacterium | reverse complement strand
CTCGCGCTGCAGGTCGCCGAGCGGGAAGTTCCGGGTCCTGGTGAAGGCCAGCGCCTGCGCCCCGGTGAGGTTCTGGCAGCCCTTCTTCAGGTTCAGCCCGGCCTTCGGGTCCTTCATCGGGGCGGGCAGGCACATCGTGACGCCGCCGACCGCGTTGACCGCGCTCACCAGCCCGCCCAGCCCGATGGACAGGTAGTGGCTGATGTAGAGGCCGGTGACGTTTTGCAGCGCCTGCGCGAGCAGCCGCGCGCCGCCGAGGGCGAAGGCGGCGTTGACCTTGTTCATGCCGTAGCCGGGGATCGGCACGTAGGAGTCACGCGGGATGCTGACCAGCACCGGCGGGTTCCCGTTGGCGGGGACGTGCAAGATCATGATCGTGTCTGAGCGGGCGCCGGCGATGTCGTGCCCGAGCGTCAGCTGCGCCTCTTGGCCGCGGCTCAGCCCGGTGCGGCTGTCCGACCCGGTGATCAGCCAGTTCGTTCCCGCCGTGGGCGCCGGCCGCCCGGTGTAGGAGGCGAGCACGTTGGCGCGGGCGAGCTTGCCGTCGATGTTGAAGTACAAGAAGGTGCCGACGATGGCGAGCACGACGATCAGGGACGTGAAGACGAGCAGCAGCCGCTTGGGCCGCATCCAGCGCCGCCAGCCGCGCCTGCCCGGCGTGCTGTAGCCGCCGCCGGAACCGCCGTACTGACCGCCGCTCGGGGAACCGCCGCCTCCCGGGGAACCGCCGCGCGGCGAGCGGGGCGGGGGCTGGTCCGGCCACGGGGCACGCTGCTGGCCGTACCCGCGCGGGCCGTATCCCGGCCGGCCGTAACCCTGCGGGCCGGCAACCGGGACGGTGGCGCCCTGCTCGGGGTCGGCTCCGGCTGGCTTGTCGCGCTGATGCCAGCCCTTTGACCAGTCTTCACTCATCGGGCACTCCTTCTCACTCTTACTCTCCCGAAGGAACGAGCGATACCGTGCGTGAGGTTCGAAGCAGCCGCGAGTAACTGACCCGCGACGAGCAGGTCATGATGAGTGTATCCGTTCCCCGGCAGTATCCGTGGGAACGCGAAAAGGCCGGGGCGACATCGCCCCGGCCTCCCCTTGACGCCGCTAGCGGTTACGCGCTGGCCGGCGCGTCGTCCGCGTACCCCGCCCCGTACACCGGGCACTCCGGGTCATCGCGCCTGTGTGCTTCCCCTTCCCGCGGGCCGGATAACCACTGGGCCGGGCCTGGGGCGGTCGCTACCCTCTTTGGACATGAGTAGCGAAAACGCCCCATTCCCTGGACTATCGAGCACCCCGCGCACGACGTTGCGCCGTCACAAGGAGCGCGGCAGCGCCGACCGCGGCGACCTGTACGCAATCCTGGACGCTGGCCTGATCTGCCACCTCGGAGTCGTCGCCGACGGAGTGCCGCTGGTCCTGCCGACCGCCTACGGCCGTGAGGGCGACACGCTGTACCTGCACGGGTCGTCGGCCAACGGGGCGCTCGGCGCGGCGCGGGACCAGCAAGTCTGCGTCACGGTCACCCACATGGACGGCATCGTGTGCGCCCGGTCGGTGTTCAATCACTCGGTGAACTACCGAAGCGCCGTGGTCTTCGGGACGGCGACGCGCGTGATGGACGAGGACGAGCGCTGGCAGGCGTTGCGGGTCATCACCGATCACCTGGTGCCCGGCCGGTGGGCGGCCGCCCGGCCGCCAACGCGCAAGGAGATGGCCGCCACCATGGTCTTGTCGCTGCCGCTGGCGGAGGCATCGGTCAAGATCCGCACCGGGATGCCCGTGGACGAGCCCGAGGACCTTGGCCTCGACGTGTGGGCGGGGGTGCTCCCGATGACCGTGACCTGGGCAGAGCCGCAGCCAGACCCGCTGCTGCGCGAGGAGATCCCCGTGCCCG
>JAICUO010000226.1 GCA_025935815.1 Streptosporangiaceae bacterium | reverse complement strand
GCGGGCAGGACCAGGCCGGAGACCGTGTTGTTGACGTTGAACGGCGCGCACACGTTAACGCCGCCCAGGTCGTTGATCACGTTCACGAACCCGCCCAGGCCGACCTCGATGAAGTGGTCGAGGTGGATGCCGGTCACCTGCTCGACGGTCTTCCACAGGCACTGCGGGCCGCCGATCGCCAGCAGCGAGTTGATCCGCTCGTAGGAGCCCGGGCTGGCCTGCTGGCCCGGGTGGCCCCCGCCGGCGTCGCACTGGTAGCGGGGCACCATCAGGTCACGCGGGAGCGACATGGCTGTGACCAGGTGCCGGCCCGGCGAGACGTGCAGCACCATGATGGTGTCGGTGTTGTTGCCGCCCGTCGTGGCGTCCCCGGTGTGCAGCAGCACCTGCTGGTGGCGATCGAGGCCGGCCCGGCTGTCGTTGCCGAACACCAAGATGTTCATCGACGTCGTGCTGTAGACCGGCGGCCGCTTGCCCAGGTCCTTCTGGTTCACCGGCACGTGATGTATCTCACTGACCACATGGCGCACCGTGAGGTAGCCGGTGAGCGCCGCGCCGGCCACGGCGCACGCCAGGACCAGCGCGGTCCAGGCCAGGATGCGCCCCTTGCGCCGCCGGATGAAGCCGCCGGCGCGCCGGAAGAAGGCAGGGAGTGGCTTGATGAGGCGCGCGAGCGCACTCAATCGCATCGTTACACTCCCTCGCTCCACATCTGCCCCCGTTTGCGCTACCGTCGGCAGATTACCCGCTGATCCTGATAAATCGGTCAGCGCCAGCTGCGCGTTGGCAACGCTCCATATAGCCGTAACCAGTCATTTGCTACCCTCCGGAATGACCTCGCAACACATGGTAGCTAGGTCGCCGCCTCAGGTAATGCTCACGAGCTGTCCCGGTTTGACCCGGTAAGCCCGGGACGCCCCAGTAAGCCCCGGACGCCCCGCTACCCTGAAGACGATTTGTTATCCGGAATGGTTGCGGCAGCCGGGAAAGCCGCGGCCAGTGCGTCGGCGATGAGCTCGCCGCGGGCGGCGTAGCCCCACGAGGTGTAGTGGATCTTGTCGTTGATGAACCACGCGGCCTGCGCGACCGAGGCCCAGTTGTAGATCCGCATGTTCGGGTACCTGGGCGCCGCGGCGTGCAGTGCCTGGTTCCACTGCTTCATGTTCTGCTCGGAGTACGGGCCCGACGCCAGCAGGGATTTGACGGTGACCCACATGACCGGCTGGTCGCCGATCACCGACATCATCTTCGTGATCCGCTCGGCGACGCCGACGTTAGAGCCGACGGCCACGTCGGCGCTGTCGTTGGTGCCGAGCACGATCACCCAGCAGCCGTTATAGCCCGAAGCCCGGTACCGCTTGGCGACCTTATAGGCGTTCGGGTGCCCCTCGTACTCCTCGACGATGGACGTCGCGCCGACGACCTCCATGTGCACGTTGCGCACGCCGGCCGCGGCGTAGCGGGCCGGGATGCGCTGGCTGGCGTTCGGCAGGTAGTCGCTGGAGATCAGCCCCTCGGAGGTGGAGTCGCCGATGTGCACCACCGACCGGCAGGACGTGCGCGGCCGCGCCTGCGGCAGGCTGGCCGTGTAGGCGGCCCCCGGGCTGGCCACGCCGGCGTCGGCGAGGGCCTGCGCCGCGTCGGCGGACGAGCTCAGCGAGGTAGCCCCGGGCGAGGTGAACCACAAGGCGGCCGAGCCCGCTGGCGCCCCCGTTCCTGAGGCGCCGCCCGCCCGCGCGCCCGGCGAGGTCCCCGTCCCGCCACCGGACCCGCCCGTACCGCTGGCCCCGCGGGCGTTACCCCCGGAGGCGGCCGCGGTTCCCGAGACGGTGCTGCCCGCCAGCAGCCCGCGCGACTGCGCGGCCGGCCGCAGGCCGCCGGTCACCAGCAGGCCCGCGAACGCGGCCCCGCCCGCCACCGCCAGTGCCATCGCGCTCGCGGTGACCGCCTGCGCCCATCCCTGGCCGGCCCAAGCGGCGCCGCCGCGCACCCAGCCGGGCAGCCGCGGCCGGCGCCGGGACCGGATCGGGTCCTCCACCAGCGCCCATGACAGCGCCGCGACCGCGACGCACGCGCCCGCCGTCAGCACCTGGCGCAGCCCGCTCAGCGGGGCGCTGTCCGGGGTCCCGCCGGCCGCCGTCAGCACGATGACCGGGTAGTGCCACAGGTAAATGCCATACGAGCGCACCCCGAGCCAGCGCAGTGGCCCGATCCCGAGCGCCCTGGCCGTCAGCGTGCCGGGCGTCACGACCGCCGCGATCACCAGCGCGGTGCACAGGGAAAGCAACTCGATCCCGCCGCGGAACATCACCGCCGAGTACTCGTTGGTCCGCCAGATCAGCAGCGCTATCCCGGCCAGGCCCGCCAGCCCGGCCAGGTCGAAGGTGAGTCGAGGCAGCCGCCCGGTTCCGCTGGGAGCACGGGTCGTGGTCACCGGGTCGCCTCCGGTCGCCTTGGCCGCGGCCGCGCGCCCGGGGCGGCGGGTGGGCAAGACGATCGCCAGGGCCGCGCCGATGAGCAGGCCGCCGGCCCGGGTGTCGGTGCCCTCGTAGGCCCGCGTCGGGTCGATGCCGGGGTGGTAGAGCAGCGCCAGCGCCACGAAGCTGGCCGTCGCGGTGGCGAGGGTGACGCCGATCGCGGCCGCCCGGGCATGGGCGCGGGGCAATCGCAGCCAGCGGTGCAGCAGCACGCCGCCGGTCACCACGATCCACGGCCACAGCAGGTAGAACTGCTCCTCGACGGCCAGCGACCACAGGTGGCTGACCGGGGAGGGCGGCCCGAAGCGGGCGAAGTAGGACCCGTTCTCGGCGATGAACCACCAGTTGCCGACGTACAGCGCGGACGCCACGACGTCGCCGCGCACCGCGGGGACCTGGCTCCGGTAGGCGATCGCCACCCACGCGCAGACGACCGCCAAGACGACGAACAGCGCGGGCAGCAGGCGGCGCGCCCGGCGGACCCAGAAGTCCCTGAGCTGGATGCGGCCGAGCTTGCGCCACTGGCCGAGCAGGATGTCGGTGATGAGGTAGCCGCTCAGCGTGAAGAACACGCCGACTCCGAGCAGCCCGCCGCCAGCCCACCCCAGGCCCAGGTGGTAGGCAATGACGACGGCGACCGCGAGCGCCCGCAGCCCGTCCAGTCCGGGTAGGTACTTCTGGCCCTCGCCCACCGGCTTCGGCATGCCCCAGCCCCCCGTCATGCGCGCTTGCCCCGCGTTGACTATGCCGGTCGTCGATGTACCCAGAGAGTAATTTATTAGTCACCTGCAGTGAGCGTGTCGCTAGCGGCGGACGAGCGACAGCGCTATCATGCGCGGCTTCCGGCAGGCGTAGACTGCGGCCCATGACCAGTGCGGGACTGCTCACTGACGCCTTTGGCCGGATCCGGGAAACTGTCGCGGAGGTGGCCGACGGCCTGACCCCCGCCCAGCTGGCGGAGCGGCTGGACCCCGGCGCCAACACGATCGCCTGGCTGATCTGGCACCTGACCCGGGTGCAAGACGACCACGTCGCGGCCGCCTTCGACGCCCAGCAGGCGTGGGTCTCCGGGTCGTGGGCGACCCGGTTCGGCCTGCCGGCCTCGACCCGCGAGCACGGCTACGGGCACTCCAGCGCGCGGGTAGCCGCGGTGACAGCGGCCATCTGCGGCATGGCCGAGCCGGCCAAGCTGCTGGTGGAATACCACGAGGCGGTCCACGCGCAGACGATCTCCCTGGTGTCCGCGATCACCGACGCCGACCTGGAACGGGTCGTCGACCGGCGCTGGACCCCGCCGGTGACGCTCGGAGTGCGACTGGTCAGCGTCATCGACGATGACGCGCGGCACGTCGGCCAGGCCGAGTTCATCCGCGGCGTCTTGTCCCGCCGCTGACCGCCTTTCAGCGCCCTCTTCCCCGTAACGCTCCCCGGCGCCGGCGGCATTCACCCCGTTCCCGCCCCTGAGCGGGCCAGCGGGGTGCCGGGGTCGGCGCAGATCAGTCCCCAGGGCCGGTCGGCGACCCGGGTGAGCACGATGGTGGCCCGGTGCGGGCCGGCCAGCCTGAGGCGGCGGCGGATCGCGTCCACGTCGCCCGCCAGGCCGCGGCGCCGCAGGTCGGCGGCCCCGACGCCCAGCTCGCGGAGCCGGGCGCGGGCGCGCTTTTCGGTCCACGGCGCGGAGTCGATGACCTTGAGCGTGCGCGCGAACGGCGTTGCCGCCTCCGCGTCGGTGGACAGGAACGCGATCTGCTCGTCGATCTTCCACGCCCCCAGCAGCCGGGCGAGGTCTTCCACCAGGCCCGCCCGGGTGACGGCGGGGCTGGGGTCGTAGAGGTACTCACCGGGCGGCGCGACGCGGACCCCGGGACCGGGGCTGGGCGTGAGGGCGTGCACGACGGCCGCGGCGGGCGGAGCACCCCGGTCGCCGGAGGCGATGATCGTCGCCCGCCGAGTGGTGGTGGCGAGGGCCGGAGACCACAAGACGGCCTCCTTCAGGTCGCGGCCGTCGGCGACGAACTCGGCCTCCCAGCCCGCGGGGACGACGCTCGTGTCGATCCCGGGAGCGGCCTTGACGCAGACGGCGGGAACCCTCCGGGCAGTGGCACCGCGGGCAGTGGCACCGCGGTCAGTGGCACCGCGGTCAGTGGCCAGCCCGAAGCACCACTCCAGCGGCGGCTCGGATATCCCGGCCCGGAACCGCTGCCGCGGCCCGTCCCCGGCGCCGGCGCGCCGGGCCGGGTCGATGAAGACCGCGCCGACTCCCGTCAGGTCGGCATCCCGCACGTCGGCGACGTGGGCGGTGACGTTGCCCGCTACGCCGTAGACGCCCGCGTTGTGCTCGGCGAGCCGCGCGTGGACCGGGTCCCGGTCGACGGCCAGGACCTCACGGCCGGCGGCCAGCGCGATCACGTCACCGCCGATGCCGCAGCACAAGTCGGCGACCCGGGCCGTTCCCGCGAACCGCCGGGCCCGGTGCCAGGCGACCGGCTCCGACGTCGACTGCTCGTACCCGCCCCGGGTGAACACCATGTCCATCGCCCGGGAGAACTTCGCCCGCGCGGTGAGCCGCAGCTCATGCTGGGCCATCGCGGCGGCGACGAGGTCGGCCGGGTAGGCGCGCCGAAGCGCGGTGGCCTCCGCGAGGCCGGGCAGGTCACCGGGGTGGGCGGCGGCGATCCGGGCCAGCAGTTCCCGCCCCGGATCCGTCAGCAGCACGCTCGGGTCCTCGTTTGGCACGCCACGATGCTAAGGCGTGCCGGACTCCGGGCTGCCCGGTGGCTTGCCGGGGCTTGCCCAACGGGACAGATATCCTCCGTCCGCTCCCAGAGCCAGGCAAATAAGTTCTTCAGAAAAAAGACATTCAGGCACGGAAAGCCCCGGAAGTTATAGTAATTACGTCTTTCCTTACTAGTTCTTAAACATGTGCAATTAGTGATGTGGGGACTCATTTAGGTTGATATAACACCATGAGTACCGCGAGCAGCCCCGTGCTCGCGAGGAAAAGGGAAGGAGGACCGGGTTGAAACGTGCCCTCCCTCGGTTCCCCGCCAATGCGATCGCGGCCGCGGCCATTACGGTAGCCGCCGCGAGTGTCCTCGGCGGGTGCACTGGCAGTGGCGGCAGCACTGGCAGCGGCGCCGGCAGCACGTCGCCGGGTAACTCCAGCGGCCCGATCGTCATCGGCGCGTCGCTGTCGCTGGACGGGCCGCGCGGAGCCGACGGGCAGGCGTTCCAGCGGGGCTACCGGCTGTGGGCCAGCGACGTCAACGCCCATGGTGGCCTGCTCGGACGCCAGGTAGAGCTCAACATACTCAATGACGACAGCTCGCCGGCCAAGGTGGTGACCAACTACCAGACGCTCATTGGCCAGGACAAGGTCGACTTGACCTTCGGGCCGTACTCGTCGCTGCTCACCACCCCCGCCTCCGCGGTAGCCGCCCGGTACGGCTACGCGTTCGTGGAGGGCGCCGGCGGCGCCCCCGCCGTCTTCGACACGCCGCTCAACCAGGCCGACCACAACGTCTTCGACGTTTCCCAGCCGGTCGCCGCCGCCATGCTGCCCCTGGTGGGCTACATCAAGAACCTGCCGGCCAGCCAGCAAAGGCAGCTGACCGTCGCGTTCCCCTACACCGAGGACCCCTTCGCCGCGCCCCCGGTGCAGTTCGCCCAGACGCTCGTGACGAACCTCAACAAGGCCATCACCATCAAGAGCTTCCCGCCCTTCGTCGAGTCCACGGCGTCCGACCGGGCCGCCGCCCAGGCCGTCGCCAGCACCAAGGCCGACATCGTGGTGCTCGGTTCCACCGACGTCCCGATGGTCGCCGACTTCATGAAGGTGTTCGAGCAGGACAAGTACAACCCGCGGATGTTCATCGCCGCCTCCGGCCCGGACCAGGGCAAGGCGTTCACCGACGTGGTGAACGTGAAGAACGCCACCGGGGTCATGGTGCCCAACGGCTGGTTTCCCTCGTTCCCCAATGCCCAGAGCCACCAGATGGTCAAGGAGTACCTCGCCAAGTACGGCGGCACCGCGGCCGACATCAACGCCGACGTCGCCGAGGCCTATTCCGTCGGGCAGGTGATGGCCCAGGCCGTCACCGCCACCCGCGGCGTCGACAACGCCAAGATCATCCGCTACCTGCACAGCGGCGTCACGCTGAGCAGCGTGCAAGGCCCGGTCATGTTCGACGCCCTCGGTGAGAACGGCAAGGCGGCCGGCTTCATTTTCCAGTGGAACAACGGCAACTTCGTCCAGGGCCTGAACCCCGACGGCAGCACGGCAGCTCAGTTCATCGCGACCAAACCGAACTGGGGGGCCGGCTAACCGCCAGCCGGCGTCCCGACCGCCATCATCCGCATCTTTCACAGCGAGCGGCGTCATCTCGCGGTGGCGCCGCCGTCCGATTCTCCTGGTGCGTAATCGCCCCAGGCCTTGAGGCCAGCAAGGACATAGGGCATTGGACAATCATGGAGTAGCGCTCGCCGCTCGCCGCGGCGGCCGGGCCTCTAAGCACGCCAGGAAGCCGGCGGGCACCAATCTCACCGCCCCGCGGGCGCTCGCCTTGCGGGACCGGCCAGTGTCATGGCGGCTGCTCGCGATCTCCGCGCTGGCGCTCGCCATGGGCCTGGTCTTCGGCGGCCTGCGGGTCGCGGCGGCGGCCGGCACCGCGGCGTCCTTTGGCCGCGTCTCCCAGCTCGCCACCCTCGGCCAGCAGGTCACCGTCTTGGTGCAGGCGTTGGAGAACGAGCGCGACCAGACGACGGGCATCGCTCCCGTCGCCACCGCCACGCAGCTCGCGTTGCTGCAACCGGCTTACGGCGCCACGAACACGGCGGCGGCCAGCGTCCGGACGCTGGCTACCGGAATCGGCGGCTCCTTCCCGGCGAACATCCAGGCCAAGGTGGCCACCGTGCTGTCGGCCGCCAGCAACCTGCACCAGACGCGCGAGATCGCGCAAATCAGCCAGTCCGCCCTTTCGGTGGTCGCCGCCTACGCGACCCCTATCAACGCGATGATCTCGCTGAACGACCAGATCGCCCAGGGCACCTCGGACGCCGCCCTCGCCAACGACGTCCAGGCGCTCAACTCACTGGCGCTGGCCAAGGACGAGGCCTCCCAGCAGCGCGCGCTGATGGACAACGCGCTGGTGAACCACAACTTCGCGGACGGGGAACTGCAGGCGCTCACGACCGCGCAGTCCGTCCAGGCCACCGACCAGACTGCGTTCGGTACGACCGCGACGCCCGCCGAGCGCAGCGCGTTCTTCAGCCGGGTCGGCGGGCTCAGGGTGAGCCAGGCGGAGTCCATCGAGATCTTGGTCTTCGGCAACGGAGCCGTCGACGCCGATACCATTACCGCCGGCGGCTACGACCCCAAGGTGCTGCCCCAGACCTGGTACACGGACATGTCGGCCACGGTCGACGGAATGCAGGCGGTCGAGCAGCAGGTCGCCGCCAACATCGTCGCCCGTGCCCAGCAGCTCCAGCGGGGCGCGGCGTCGTCGGCGGTGCTCACCGCCGTGCTGACCGTGGTCATCCTGCTCATCGTGGCGATCGCGACCCTGCTGGTAACCCGGTCCCTGGTCCGGCCACTGCGCAGGCTGCGCGCCGACGCCCTGGACATCGCATCGGTGCAGCTGCCAGAGCGGGTCCGGCGGCTGGGCGAGTCCGCCGACGCCGCCGCGAGCCTGGATATCGTCCCGATCGACGTGACCTCGGGCGACGAGATCGGCCAGGTCGCCCGCGCGTTCGACCGGGTGCACGCCGAGGCGGTGCGGCTAGCCGGCAACGAGGCGCTCCTGCGCACCCACTACAACGCGATGTTCGTTAACCTGTCGCGGCGCAGCCAGGCCCTGATCGAGCGGCTGGTCCGAATGATCGACTCCCTGGAGCAAAACGAGGACGACCCCAGCCGCCTGTCCAACCTGTTCGCGATGGACCACCTGGTCACCCGCATGCGCCGCAACTCCGAGAACCTGCTGCTGCTGGCCGGGCACGAGCCCGCGCGCAAGCGGAGCGAGCCGGTTCCGCTGACCGACGTGGCCCGCGCCGCGATCTCGGAGATCGAGCAATACAGCCGGGTGACGCTGAACATCCAGCAGGGCGTCTCGGTCGCCGGGTCAGCCGTGTCCGACGCGGTGCACCTGCTGGCTGAGGTCGTCGAGAACGCCACGACGTTCTCGCCACGGGACACGCCCGTGCACATGACGGCCCAGCAGGTCACCAGCGGCGGGGTGCTCGTCGAGGTCGCCGACAGCGGGGTTGGCATCCCCGCCGGCGTGCTCACCGAGCTCAACGACCGGCTGGACAATCCGCCGGTCATGGACGTGTCGATCTCGCGCCACATGGGGCTGTTCGCCGTCGCGCGGCTGGCCGAGCGACATGGCATCCGCGTCCGGCTGCGCGCCCGGCCGCCGCAGGGAATCATCGCCATGGTCTGGCTGCCGGACACCATCATCTTGCAGGGCGACCGTCCCTTCGGCAGGCTCCACCCGGCGATGCGCAACATCGGCGTCCCGGGCCGGCGTCCCGGGGGCGCGTCGCGCTCGTCGCTGCCCGTCCAGCCCGCCCTGCCCATCACCCCCACCCCCACCCCCGAGCCCGCCTCGCCGCGCCCAGCCGCGCGGACGGCCGCCGTGGCGTCGTCGAAGTGGTTCACCGACCCGCACGCGGGCCAGAGCGACAGCCCGCTCCTCCCGGCGGCGGCCAGCATGACCGCCGACCAGGGGTACTCCGACCAGGGGTACTCCGACCAGGGGTACTCCGACCAGGGGTACGGCGGCCCGGGCAACGGCGCCTTGGGCAACGGCGGCCAGGGCAACGGCGAGCAGACGCGCAACGGCCTGCCGGTGCGCGTCCCGCGGGCCAACCTCGCCCCCGGGCTGGCCGACACCACCCGCCGGACGGACATCACGCGGCCCAGCCACCAGCCGGATCGGCATGAGCTCCAGCCGCCCGGTCAGCAGTGGGCGCACCGGACGCCGGACATCGCGCGCAGCCGACTGAGCGGGTTCCAGCGCGGAGTCCGCCGCGGTAAGAGCCAGACACCCAGCGCCGGAGAGGGAATCGACCGTTGAGCTACGCATACCGCCAGGACCTGAACTGGCTCGTCGCCGATTTCACCGCGCGGGTGGCCGGGGTGACGCATGCCATCGTGGTCTCCGCCGACGGCGTGCCGCTCGGGGTGTCGGAGTACATCCCGCAAGCCTTCGCCGGGCAGTTCGCCGCCATCACCTGCGGCCTGTACAGCCTGATCCAGGGCGCCGCGCGGATCTTCGAGGCGGGCCAGCCCGGCCAGGCGCTGGTGGAGATGGAGACCGGCCTCATGATCGTCATGGCGATCAGCGACGGGGCCAGCCTCGCCGTCCTGGCCGCCCTAGACTGCGACACCGACATCGTCTCCTATGAGATGACCCAGCTCGTCGAGGCGGTCGGCCACTACCTGACCCCCGCCCTGCGCGCCCTGTAGCCTTCCGGTCTGCCGCGCGCGCTGGGCGCACGGCAGGCCGGAAGATGCGCTAGGCTGTATCTCGTTCCCGGGCGATTGGCTCAGCGGGAGAGCGCTTCGTTCACACCGAAGAGGTCACTGGTTCGATCCCAGTATCGCCCACCAAAGGAGGTCTTCACGTTTGAGTGGGGCCTGTGTTCACGTTTGGGCCTGGCTTCGGGGTGAGATGGTGGTCCTGCGGGGCCGGGTTGTTGAAATGGGGCGCCGGAGGTGCCCCATTTGTGTTCTGGGCCTGGTCGTGGCCTGGTCGTGGCGTGCTGGCGCTGTGCTGGTGCTGGTGGCGCGGGGCTGGCGGGGTGGCGTCGCGGGTCAGGGTGGCGCGGGGGCGGTGAGCGCAGTGAGGGTCTTGCGGCGGCGCTTTCGTGTCCTGGGAGGCAGTCCCCTGGCGGCGCGCCGGGCGTTTTCTTCTTGCCGGGCGTCCCAGGCCGCCAGGATGCGCTGGTTGCGGGCGATGAGCAAGGTGGCGGTGAACAGCATGAGGGGCGCCAGGCCCATGAGGCGGCACCAGCCGCGGGTGATGTCGTTGCTGGCGGGGTCCTTGGCGGTGGCGAAGGCGCGCTCGGCGCTGGTGCGGCGGGCGTAGGAGCGGCGCCAGGCGGCGGACGGGTAGTCGTGCTTCTGCCTGGTTTTGGCGTTCACGTCCGCCGGGACGGTGATCGTCTGCTGCGTGCAGCAGGCCTGGGGGTGCTCCGGGGGCTGCAGGATCTCCGGGCGGTCCCGGTCTAGCGTCATTGACGCGAGGCGGAGCGGGCAGCGGATCTTGCCCATGGCGGCAGGGCACTGGACGCGGTGGTAGCCGTCTGGGTCGTCGGCGGTGATGCGGCCGAGCTTGTAGCGGGCGAGCTCGGCGGTCTGGCGTTCCCAGCCCGTGGCTTGCTCCCTGGTGGCGGTGCGGGCGAGCGGCCCCAGCCCCAGCAGCGTGCCGGGCGTGCGCGGGCAGTAGAGGTTCCCGTTGGCGATGATGGCGCCGTGGTGGGTGCCCTTGGGCCCACGGTCGTGGGGGTGCAGGTCCTGGACCAGCTGCGCGCCGGCGGCGCGCAGCGGCAGTGCCCAGGCATCTGCGTCGCGGTGGGAGTAGCCGGAATCGTCGAGGATGTCGCCGAGCGGGATCCCTGCGGCGGGCATCGCGGTCAGCACGGGGGCGAAGGCGCGGACCGGG
>JAICUO010000117.1 GCA_025935815.1 Streptosporangiaceae bacterium | reverse complement strand
CTGCGACGTCAACACGTCGCTGTCGCCTCTCGGCTCCGGGGCTTGGGGAACGCGGACCGAGACCAAGAACGTCAACGCGCTTCGCTCGGTCGAGCGGGCGGTTCACTCGGAAATCGAGCGGCAGGCCGCCGTCCTCGACGAGGGAGGCCGGGTGATCCAGGAGACCCGCCACTTCCACGAGGAGTCCGGGGAGACCACCTCGGGTCGTTCCAAGGAGGAAGCGCAGGACTACCGGTATTTCCCCGAGCCTGACCTGGTGCCGGTCGCGCCGGACGCCGCGTGGGTGGACGCCATCCGCGCCTCGCTGCCCGAGTTGCCCTCGGCCCGGCGTGCGCGGCTAATCGCCGCCTGGTCGCTATCGGACCTGGAATTCGAGTCGATGCGCAACGGCGGCGCGCTGGACGTGGTCGAGGAGACCGTCGTGGCCGGGGCCTCGCCCAGGGAAGCGCAAAAGTGGTGGATGGGCGAGCTCGCCCGCCGGGCGAACGACTCCGGCGTCGAGGTGTCATCGCTGCCCATCACTCCCGCTGACGTGGCCCGGGTGTCGGCGCTGGTCGCCGCGGGGACGCTCAACGACCGGCTCGCCCGCGAGGTCCTCGACGCCGTGCTGGCCGGCGAGGGCACCCCGGATGAGGTCGTCGAAAAGCGCGGCCTGGCCGTCGTCAGCGACGATTCCGCGCTGCTGGCCGCGATTGACGAGGCGATCACGGCCAACCCGGACGTGGCCGAGAAGGTCCGCTCCGGCAAGGTCGCGGCGGCCGGCGTGATCGTCGGCGCGGTCATGCGAGCCACCCGCGGCCAGGCCGACGCGGCTCGCGTCCGCGAGCTGGTCCTGGAGCGCCTGAGTTAAGGTCGCCGTCGACCCCAACGGCCTTCCCTGGCTCGTCACCTCCACCCACGCGAGCTACTTCGGCTAACGCGCTCGCGCGCCTGCCCCCCCGGCGGGGGCAGGCGCGTCGGTTTTGGCGCTGGATCAAGCCTCGGTGGTTAGCTGGTTGGCGAGGGTACCGGGCGGCTGGCAGTCGGGTAGGGAACCGGGGTACCCTTCGCGGGTGCCTGCACGGGCTCGTGGAGAGTCCGCCCCACGAAGAGCAAGACCTCGCCCGGGGCCCACGGGACCGCGTTGTACACGTACCAGCCGTCCGGGACGCTGTGCACGGTGGTACTCCCGGTGCGGCTCTCGACGTTGAAGCGGGCGACGGACACGTGCCTGGCGTGCAACTGGGCAACCACCTGGGCCACGGTCTTGCCCTTGACGGTCATCCCGGCCATCGCCTCGCCCGGCGCGAACGCCGAGCCGGTCGAGACGTACTGCTCGCCGGGCCGCGCCGTCCGGCCGAAGGCAATCGTGGCGGGGCCGCGGAAGCCGGCCGGGACCTTCACGCCGACCGGGCAGAGGTCCCCGCCACCGGGCGTATTGCACGCTCCCTGGGCGGTGATGGGGATGAGGTGCGGCCCGGTGCCTGGCTCGTCCATGTAGAAGACGGCGCCGACAAGCGACGGCGAGACCGGGCTCATCTGCAGCGTGATGTTCAGGTGGTGGGCGGCGAACTCCGCACGGTACACGGCGGGGTCGGCCAGCGGGTCCCGGACGATCACGGTGATGCTGCTCGCGCTGACGGTGAAGGCGAGCGCCGGCCCCGCCGTGGTCGCGGGCTGGGCTGGGCCTGATGGCTTGGCTGGCCCCGATGGCAGGGCTTTCCCTGATGGAAGGCCGGGGGCCCCGGGCGGGGCGCTGGTGGAGCTGGCGGCTACGGCGACGAACGCCGCCGCGGCCGACAGCCCGGCGACCAGCGGGACGACCAGCAGCGCGCGCCGCCGGGCGCCGCGCCCGGCTCGCCTGCCCGCCCGCTGGTAGCCGTCTGGCGCGTCGGCCGGCGTGGCGGTGATCTGGCTGGCGAGGTCGGCCAGCGTCTGCGGCCGGGCCAGCCGCGCGGCATCATCGTCAGTGACCGGGGAAATCCGGGTGATCTCATTCATGGGCTATCTCCGTTCGGGCCAGCGACCCCCGCAGGGCGGGGGCCGGGACGCTGGCGAGTTCTGAGGCCATCCGCTTCCGGGCTCGGTACATGCGAACCCGGACCGTATTGCGAGAGCAGCCGAGCACGACCGCGATCTCGCCGTAGTCCAGGCCCTCCCACGCGTCCAGCGCGAGCAACTCGCGCTGGACGGCGGGCAGGCGCCGGAACGCCGCGGCGATCCGCGACTCCTCGGCGGTGTGCTGCGGGCGGCGATAGGCGGCGGCGAGGTCATCGCGCAGCCGATCGGCCAGCGCCAGCCGGCGACGCTCGCCCCGATGGTGATTGGCTAGCGTCCGGCGAGCCACGCCGAACAGCCACAGCCGTGCCTCGGAGCCGGGCGGAACCTCTTCTAGGCGCCGCCAGCAGGTCAGGAACGTCTCGGCGATGACGTCCGCGGCATCATCAGGATTCGCGGTGCGGCGCACCACGTATCCGAGGACAACGGCGTGGCAGGCCTGGTATATCGCCTGGAAGCGGTCTTGCCGGTCATCGCTGGCGATGGGCGGGCTGGGCACGCTTTGACTCCCTTCAACGTTTCTCCCTCCGACGCCTTGCACATGTCCGGCTCGTGCCCGTGCATTACAGAAGAAGATCGTCGCCCGGGTAACCGCAGGGACGTGACGCGGCGGTCGTGGGTGGCCTCCAGCAGCCCGACCAGCTGGGTGATCAGCGTGTTGGCGGGGGCAGCGAGGCCGCGGGCCATCGCCCGCGACGCGATCGCGCCGTTCAGGTGGGCGATCTCGGTTGGCCGGCCGTTCAGCAGGTCCTGCAGCGTGGACGCCAGGTGATTACCCGAGGCGGCCGGGTCGAACTGGGCCTTCATCAGCGCCAGCGCGGCGCCGGTATCGACGCGGACGCCCTCGGCCGCCGCCACCGCCGCCACCTCGGCCAGGATCGTCCCGGCGAGGTCATCGAAGCCCGGGTACCGGGCCAGCGCGGAAACCGGGATTGACGCGATTGTGCACAGGCTGTTCATGACGCAGTTGAAGGCGACCTTCGCCCAGATCACCGCCATCACGTCAGCCGAGGCCCGCGCGTACAGGCCGGCCGATGAGAAGTCAGCCGCGATCCGTTGCGCGGCAGAAGAACCGGAGGCCAGCGCGCCCAGCACTGTCTCGCCCGACCCGAGGGCACGGATGTGCCCGGGGCCGACGAGCTCGGTGCCCAAAGTCGTCGTCCCGGCCAGCAGCCGGTCCCGCGGGACGTAGGGCAGCAACGCCTCGATGTTGCCCAGGCCGTTCTGCAGCGTCAGGACCCGCGTGGCCGGACCGATCGCCCCGGCCGCCGCGGCGGCCACCGCCGCCGTCGCGGTCGCCTTCGCGAACACGATCACCAGGTCGGCGGGAGGGACGTCGCCGGCGGTGGCCGGGAACCGTGCCGCCGGAAACAATGCGGCCGGCATCCGGACCGCCCGCGTCCCGCGCTCGTCGGTGACCCGCAGCCCGTAGTCGTTGATGGCGGCCACGTGCGCTTCCCAGCCATCCAGCAGCCGCACGTCATGCCCGCTGGCGGTCAGCGCCGCCCCGAAGCGGCAGCCCATCGCCCCGGCCCCGGCGATCGTGATCTTCATGGCCGGGCGTGCCCCAGCCCGGCCGGGGACGGCCAGTCGGCGGTCACCGACTCCTCGGCGGCACCGGTGCCGGGCGTGTCGTAGCTGCGGAACGTCGATGGCAGCCGGGCACCCCATCCCGGCTTGGCGGCGTACTCGGCCGCCGTCCACACGACCGGCTCGTCGTCGGGGTCGAAGCCCAGGTACCCGCCGCTGCAGACCTCGATGCGGTTCCCGCCCGGCTCGCGCGTGTACAGGTAGAACCCCTGGATCGGGATGTGCCGGGATGGCCCGGCCTCGATCGGCACGCGGGCGTCGTTCATCAGGTCCGCCGTGCGCAGCACGTCCTCCCGCGAGTCCACCCAGAACGCCAGGTGGTGCAGCCGGCCCCGCCCTTCCAGGTAGTCCCGGACGTAGATGACCTCGTGCCCCTGCACGGTCGATGACAGCCAGGCGCCGTCTTCCGACCCGTCCTCCCGGCGGATGATCTCGAACGTCCGCAGCGCGAACCCGTCCTCCCAAAACGACCGGCACGCCCGCACGTCGCGCGCCATCAGGTTGACGTGCTCGAGCCGGCGCACGTTCGCCCCGCGGCCCCGGTACCGCTGATGGTTGGACTTCATGGCCGGACGATCGTCTTCCGCCCCAACGATTCCTCGGTACTTGCTGGTTTCGTAGTAAATCCGCACGTTGTGGCCATCGGGGTCGGTGAACTCATAAGCAGGCCCCTTGCCGGCGTCTGGCTCGACCCAGGCGCCGTCGATTCCGGCGTCTTTCAGCCACTGAACCCGCCGCGCGAGGGCTGCGGGTCCCCAGGTCCGCAGCGCCATGTGCCCGAGCCCGGCGTGATCGCTCGCCGTGAGCTTGAGGCAGTACGCCTCGTAGTCGCCGTGCCCGCGCAGGTACACGGAATCACTGGCGGCCGCGACGACGGTGAGGCCGAGCAGGTCGGTGAAGTACGCGAGGCTCGCCTCCGGCGTCGGGGTCAGCAGCTCGGCGTGGCCGATATGGGCGATGTCGCGCACGTCCCGGGGGGTGCGGATGATGCTCCGCGGGGATACTCCGTTCGTCCCCCCGGGAATTGGCTGTTCGGTCATGGTGCTCCCCTCGCCCTGACCAGGTCGCGCAGTATTGCCGTGGCCATTCCGGACAGCATCGTCAGGTCACTGGAGATCGCCAGCAGCGTGGCGCCGCGCCCGGCCCATTCGGCGGCCACCGCGGCGGTCCCGCAGGAGATCCCCAGCGGCATCCCGGCTTCTATGATCGCCTCGGCCACGTCGGACAGCGCGTCCGCGACGGCCGGGTGTCCCATTTGCGCTGGGTGCCCCAGCGATACCGACAAGTCGGTCGCCCCGATGAACAGGGCGTCAAGCGCGCCGGCGTCGATGATCGACGGGAGCGCGGCCACCCCCGCGATGGATTCGATCTGCCCGATCAGCACCGTCTGGTCGTTGCTCATGGCCATGTGCGAGGCCGCGGGCACCGCGCCGAACCGCGCCGCCCGCGTCGCGGTTGACAGTGACCTCTGGCCGAGCGGGGGATACCGTCCCGCCGCCCCGACCTGGTGCGCCATCTCCGCCGAGGTCACGTCGCTCACCTGTACCCCGGCCACGCCGGCGTCCAGCAGTGCCCCGATCAGGCCGAGCCCGGTGGGCGGGATCCGGGCCAGGACGGGCAGGCTCCAGGCGGCGCCCGCCCGCGTGATGGACTCCACGTCGGCCACCGAGAGCGGCGAGTGCTCAAGGTCGGCGATGACGAAGTCGAGGCCGCCGGCCGCCAGCGCCTCGGTGGTGGACGGGTCGCGGGACTTGACGAACGTGCCGGTCAGCGCTTCCCCGCTCGCCAGCCGTGCCCGCAAGTTAGCCGTCGGAGCCGCTTTCGTCGGCCGCGTAGTAGTCCTCGCGGCGGGGGTTGAACACCGACAGGTCGACCATTGGCTCATCGCCGGCCGCGACGGCGAAGTGCAGCACCCCGGAGGGGACCACGAGCATGTCACCCGGCTTGACCTCGGCGGTCTCATCGCCGACGGTGAACGTCCCGTGCCCGGAGACGATGTAGACGATCTGCTCGTGCGGGTGGGTGTGCGGCCGGGGCTCGTGCCCGGGCGTGAGCTCGCCCCAGGCCAGCGTGGCCCCCGCACCGGAGAACGACCGCCGGGTAACCCCAGGTCGCGCCTGCGCCACCTTGAGTTCATCGATGTTCGCCTTCTTCACACGCGGAACATATATGTTCCGCCTACCTCCGGCAAGGGGCCACTCGCTGCGACCTGCGTTAGCGGGGAAGCGCCGAGCGGCGCCAGCCGCCGGGGGACGGGTGGACGGCGGAGCGCACGCGGCGCGAGCGGTCGGTCCAGGCGCTGGCCGGCTTGGCGGGCTCGGGCCGCGCGGCGCCCGCGCGGGCCGCCGCGACCGCCGCCAGCGCCGTGACCAGCGCGGCGACCTCCTCGGCGGTGGCGTCGCCGTGGACTACCCGCAGGTACGGGGGGGAAATCTCAGCCACGGGACCTGCCGATGACGATGCCGAACTCGCGGTGGACGCGAGCCCAGAACGCGTCCCGCAGCCACTCGCGCGCCTCCTGGTACGGGCGCAGCGACTGGCCGAGCTCCTTCTCCGCCTCGACCAGGAGCTCCTTGTCGATGACCGGCGGCAGGATCGGGCCCGGCAGCAGGTCGCGGATGTTGTCCTGGCCCCGGGTGAGGATCCACTTGTGCGCGACGTGCTCGCCGGCTTCCTCGACATGCCGGCGATCCGGGCCAAGCTTGGGCAGCGGCCCGGTGGATGACATGTGCGAGCCGCGCACCATCGGGATCGGCGCGGTCGTGCGGTTGTGCCGCTCGCCGAAGATCTGGGCCGGCGTCGGCGTGGCGGCCTGCGGGTCCGGCCGGGTTTGCTCGGGGACCGGGTTCCGGGTGAAGTACGGGCGCAGGAACCCCGTCTCGAGCACGTCGACGGTGTCGGACTCCCACACCAGCCGCTCGGCCTGGTTGGTCCCGTACGGCGGCTCGATTCCCCACAGGTGCACCCGCACGCCGAAGGCCTGCGCCGCCTCGACGGCGGGCACCATGTCCTCGTCCCCGGCGATCAGCACCGCGTCGGTGATGGCACGGTGCCGGGCGAGCGCCTCCATGTCGGCGCGGATGTTGGCGTCGACGCCCTTTTGCTGGCCCCGGGCGTTCAGGTTGCCCAGGCGCAGCTTGACCCAGGCCATCTGCGCCACGACGCGCTGGTCGATCGTGGGAACGCGGTCGCGCGCCGCGTCGTACCAGTAGACCCGCAGCAACTCGCCGCGGAAGGACTCGTCCGCGTACTTGGTGATCGACGAGATCAGCCCGACCGCGTCAACCCGGAAGTCCCGCCGCGAGCTGGTGCCGAAGAGAAGCTCGCCAGCGGCCGCGTAGATATACCCGACGTCAACCATTACTGCGTACCTGGCGAGGACGGGCATCGGGGCGGCGAATTCGCTCATCGTCTTACGACTTTAGGGCAGTCAGGCAGGTGCGCGGGCCACGTTACGGTCTACGGGTGGCTGCCCTGGATCGCGAACTCAAGCGCCTGGTTCCGCGCCAGCGGCTGCAGCTCGGTGAAACTTCCCCCCTCTAGCGGCGGCGCGGTCCGCTCCCGCGCGGTCAGCTTCCCCGCGCGGGCTGCTTTTCCGCCGCCGCCGCCGACCCCGCGGGCACCGCCTCATGACGGCACCGCTCCAGGTCAGCGATCTTCCCCGCCGTCGAGTGGATGCCGGGTTCGCCGCCTTGGCCCGGTCTGCGGCCGGGGGAAGGGCTGGTCATCGGGGGTGAGGGGAACGGGGCGAATGGCTGGGCTTAACCTCGGCAGGTTACCTTCAGATGCGTGAGCACCATGAGCGTGGACGGTGAAGGGAGCCGCGGGGCGGCGGCCGATGGACTGAATGGAGCGACCGAGGGACGAGGGAGCGGAGTGAGGGAAGAGGCCGCGCATAGCCCGAAGGCGACCGGGGGCAGGGAGAGAGACTCCGCCGAGCTTCCAGAGGAGATGCGCCGCGACGTGCGGCTGCTCGGCGATGTCCTCGGCGAGATCCTCAGCGAGGACGACCCTAGCCTGCTAGATGACGTTGAGCGGCTGCGGCGCGCGGTGATCGGCGCGCGGGCCGGAGAGCGGGCCGACGCCGAGATCGTCGCCATGGTCGGGGCCTGGTCGCACACCCGCGCCGAGGAGGTGGCCCGGGCCTTCACGCTCTACTTCCACCTGGTCAATCTGGCCGAGGAGCAGCAGCGGGTGCGCACCCTGCGGGAGCGGGATTCCCAGTTCCGGCCGCGCCGGGAGTCACTGGCCGACGCGGTGGCGCAGATCACCACCGAGCGGGGCGCCGCGCATGTCGCCGAGCTGCTGGCCGGGCTGCGCGTGCACAACGTGTTCACCGCGCACCCGACCGAGGCGCGCCGCCGCGCGGTCGTCGCGGCGCTGCGTCGGGTGGCGGAGCTGCTGACCGAGCTTGAGGACGCGCGCCTGGGGGCCGCGCAGCTGGCCGAGGCCCAGCGGAAGCTGCGCGAGGAGGTTGACCTGCTATGGCGTACCGCGCAGTTGCGGGTGGCCGGGATGAGCCCGCTGGATGAGGTTCGCACCGTGATGACCGCGTTCGACGAGACGCTCTTCCGGCTCGTCCCGGCGGTCTACCGGGCCTTTGACCACGTGCTCGCCGGCCCGGCCAGCGGGACGGAGCCGACCGCGGTGCCCGCGTTCTTGCGGTTTGGCAGCTGGGTCGGCGCCGACCGGGACGGCAACCCGTCCGTGACGGCCGCGGTGACCCGGGAGGCGGCGGTTATCCAGGCTGATCACGCGCTGCGCGCCCTGGAGGCGGGCTGCAGCCGCATTGGCCGGGAGCTGACCGTGATCGACGGCGCCGCGCCGCCGTCGGCCGCGCTGCGGAAGGCGCTGACCGCCGCCCGCGCCGCGCACCCGGAGCTGCTGCGCGAGATCGAGGCGCGCTCACCGCGCGAGCCCTACCGCGCCTACCTGCTCTACGCCGCCGAACGACTCGCGGCGACCCGCCAGCGTGACCTTGACCTCGCCTATGGCGGGCCCGCCGAGTTCATCACCGACCTCGTCTTGGTGCAGTCCTCCCTGATGACGGGGGGCGCGCCGCGCCAGGCCCACGGCCAGCTGCAGCACCTGATCTGGCAGGCGCAGACCTTCGGCTTCCACCTCGCGGGGCTGGAGGTCCGGCAGCACTCACGCGTCCACGCCCACGCGCTGGCCGAGCTGCACGCCGATGCCGTCGCCTCGCCCGATGCCCCCCCGGCTCTGCTTGCCCCAGGGGGGACGACCCCCCTGTCACCTCCCGAAAAAGGCGAATTGAGCCCGATGACGGCCGAGGTGCTCGACACGATCCGGGTGATGGCCTGGATCCAGCGCCGCTACGGCGAGGAGGCCTGCCACCGGTACGTCGTCTCGTTCACCACGTCCGCCGCCGACATCGCGGCCGTCTACGAGCTCGCGCGGCACGCGCTGCCGGACGGGCAAGCGGAGTCGCTGGCGCTCGATGTCATACCGCTGTTCGAAAGCGGCGATGACCTGGCCCGCGCGCCGCAGGTGCTGACCGGGATGCTCGAGATCCCGGCCGTCGCCGCCCGGCTGGCCGCGGGTGGCCGGAACCTGGAGGTCATGCTCGGCTACTCGGACTCGGCGAAGGAGCTCGGGCCCGCCAGCGCCACCTTCCGCCTGTTCGAGGCCCAGGCCGCGCTGGCGAAGTGGTCCGCGGAGCACGGCGTGCGCCTCACCTTGTTCCACGGCCGGGGCGGTGCCCTCGGCCGGGGCGGCGGGCCGGCCGGGCGCGCCGTGCTCGCCCAGGCGCCCGGCTCGGTGGACGGCCGGTTCAAGGTCACTGAGCAGGGCGAGGTGATCTTCGCCCGCTACGGCAGGCCGGAGATCGGGGCGCGGCACCTGGAGCAGGTCACCTCGGCCGTGCTGCTGGCCTCGGCGCCGTCGGTGACCGCGCGCAACGCCCGCGGCGCGCAGACATTCCGCGCGCTCGGCACCCGCATCGACGACGCCGCCAAGGCGGCGTTCCGGTCGCTGGTCGAAGCGGACGGCTTCGCCGGGTGGTTCGCGCAGGTCAGCCCGCTGGATGAGATCGGCGGCCTGCGAATCGGCTCCCGGCCCGCCCGTCGTGGCCACGGCGGCGGCCCGCTCGGCCTGGAGGACCTGCGGGCGATCCCGTGGGTCTTCGCGTGGTCGCAGACCCGCCTTAACCTGCCCGGCTGGTATGGCCTGGGCAGCGGCCTGGCGGCGGCGGCGTACGCCACCGAGCCCGGTGACGGACTGGCCGAGCTGCGTCGCGCCTACGCCGAGTGGCCGCTATTCCAGTCGCTGCTCGACAACGCCGAGATGAGCCTGGCGAAGACCGACCGGGCCATTGCCGCCCGGTACCTCGCCCTCGGCGGCCGCGACGACCTCACCGAGCAGGTGCTCGCCGAATACGACCGCACCCGGCGGCTAGTCCTCAAGGTGACCCGGCACGACCGCCCGCTGGCCGGCCGGCATGTGCTGTCGCGCGCCATCGCGCTGCGCGACCCATACGTGGACGCGCTGAGCTACCTGCAGCTGCGCGCGCTGACCGCGCTGCGCGCCGACGAGGTCCCCGAGGACCGCCAGTCGCTGGAGCGCCTGCTCCTGCTGACCGTCAACGGCATCTCAGCTGGCCTGCAGAACACTGGGTGAGGCCTGCGGCGGGGCGTGGTTTGGCCAGCACGGGTAATGGACATCCATGCCCTCGCCGACGGCGAGCTTGTCCAGTGCGACCTGGCTCTCGTCGTCCGTCGGGATGTAGACGACCATGCGCGCCCAGGGGACGGCGGTGACCGCGAAGCTGGTGGACTTGGTGCTGATCTCGCCGACGCCGGGGTGGCGGAAGAGCTTCAGGTAGGTGGTCGGGTGCGCCACGTCATGCGCGGCCCATACTCGGGTGAAGTCGGGGCTGGCCGCCTGCAGGCGGCCGATGAAGTGCGCCCAGGCGGGATCCCCGACGTGTCGGCCGTAGGCCGCGCGGAGCTGGCCGATCATGCCGTCGATCTGGGTGTCGTAGTTAACCAGCGGGCAGCAGCAGCGATAACAGGCCAGCACGGACAGCAAGGTGTTGCGGTCGGCGGGCAGGGCCGCGGTGAGGCGAGGGAAGAGCCGCCCGTACATGTCGTTCCAGGCCAGCAGGTCGAAGCGCTCGTTGACCACCGACGCCGGGACGTTCGCCATCGCGTCCAGCACCTGCTGGACCTCGGCCGGGAGGGGGCACTCGACGCAGGTTGCCAGCGGGTCGGTGCCGGGCACGTCGGCCAGCTGGAACAGGTGGGCCCGCTCGACCGGGTCCAGCTTGAGCGTGCGGGCGATGGCGTCGAGGACCTGGCTGCTGGCGTTGATCGGGCGGCCCTGTTCGAGCCACGTGTACCAGGTGACCCCGACCCCAGCCAGCTGGGCGACTTCCTCGCGGCGCAGCCCGCTGGTGCGGCGGCGGTGCCCTGGGGGCAGGCCCACGTCCTCGGGGCTGATCCGCTCCCGTCGGGTCCGCAGGAACGCGGCCAGCTCGGTGCGGCGCTCAACGGCCTGCTGCCCTGTCGTTGTCGGGGGCCCTGTCGTTGTCGGGGGCACGGTCGTTGTCGGGGGCACTGTCGTCATGGCGCTCGGGTCCCTTTCCAGGTGGTGCCAATACCAGGATAAACAGGCTCTTGATACCAGCATAATAAGGCCGGCAGGCTAGTAGCCATGACAGAAGTCGCGCAACGCATCCCGTCGCGGTCCGTGTTCCGGCGCCCGGACGGAACCGCCGGCCGCGCACGCCAGCTCCGACCCGGCGCGGTCCTCACGATCGTCTTGACCGGACAGCTCATGGCTGTCATCGACAACTCCATAGTCAACGTCGCGGTCCCGTCGATGGCGGTCGGGCTACGCGCGTCCGGCGCGCTGCTGCAGCTCATCGTGGCCGGGTACACCATCTCCTACGCCGTGCTGCTGGTCACCGGGGCGCGGCTGGGCGACATCCTGGGGCACCGCCGGGTGTTCCTCGGCGGGGCCGCGCTGTTCACGCTGGCCTCGCTCGGCTGCGGCCTGGCCCCGTCGGCCAGCTCGCTGGTCGCCCTCCGCTTCATCCAGGGCGTCGGCGCGGCCGTCATGATCCCGCAGGTGCTGAGCCTGATCCAGCGGACCTTCACCCAGCCCGCGGCGCGCGCAGCGGCGATGAGCCGGTACGCGGCGGTCCTGTCCGGCGGGGTGGTGCTCGGCCAGGTGCTCGGCGGCCTGCTGGTCAGCGCGAACATCGCCGGCAGCACATGGCGGCCGATCTTCTTGGTCAACGTCCCGGTCGGCGTCGCGGTGCTCGCCTTCGGCCGCCTGCTCCCCGCCGCCGACCCGGAACGGCCGCAGCGCAAGCTCGACCTGCCGGGCCTGCTCACGCTGACCCCCGCCGTCCTCGCGTTCGTGCTGCCGCTGGTCCTGGGGCAGTCCCTCGGCTGGCCCGCCTGGGGATGGGCGCTGCTCGCGGCCAGCGTCGTGCTGGCCGCCGCCCTCGGTCCCGTCGAGCGGCTCGTGCACGCCCGCGGTGGCCAGCCGATCCTGCCCCGCGCGCTGCTCGCCGCACCGGGCGTGGCGACCGGGATCGCTGGCATGTTCATGCTCATGCTGATCTTCGGGGGCTGGCTCTTCACGCTGACGCTGCACCTGCAGGACGGGCTCGGGTACTCGGCGCTTCGCTCCGGCCTCACCTTCGTCCCCGGCGCGCTGGCCTTCGCCTTCGTGAGCCTGAACTGGCGGCGGGTGCCCGCCAGTGCCCATCACGTCCTCATCGTGGGCGGGTTCGCGCTCAGCGGTGCCGCCCTGGCGGCGCTGGGGCTCTTGCTGCGCGACGGCGGGACCGGCGGGGCCGCGACCTATGTCCTGGCCGGGGTCGTGGGCGGCGGCATGGCGTCCGGGTTCAGCCCGCTGATGACCCGCGTGCTCTCCCGCGTTCCGGTGGCGATCGCCGCCGACGCCAGCGGAGTCATCGTGACGGTCAACCAGCTCGCCATCGTGGGCGGCGTGGCGACCTTCGGCACGCTCTACCTGAACCTGGCCGGCCGCCTGCACGCCAGCGTGCTGGCCAGCGCGCACGCCTGGGAGGCGTCCTCGCTCGCCCTGGCCGTGGTAGCCATCGCCGGCGGCGTGCTGGCCGCGATCCACGTCAGCTCCAGCCAGGAGTAGGCTCGCGAGGGTGAGCAGGACGCACCGGCTTGAGCTTGACGACCAGACGCTGCGCGAGTGGGACGCGGCCGTGCTTGCCGCCAGCCCCGACGGGATCGTGCTGGACCGGTCCGCCTTCTACCCGGGAGGCGGCGGCCAGCCGCCGGACCACGGGGTCCTCCTGTGGGGCGGCGTGCAGACCCGCATCGTCGACGCGCGCAAGGGAGACGACGTCTACCTCATCCCCGCCGAAGGCGACCCGCTGCCCCCCGTCGGCACGGCGGTCCGCGGCGCGGTGGAAGACCAGCGCCGCACCGCGCTGATGCGCACCCACTCGGGGCTGCACGTGCTGTGCGGCGTGGTCTTCCGAGACTACGGCGCGCTCGTCACCGGCGGAAACATGGAGCCGCTGACCGCACGGATGGACTTCAACCTGGAGGCGGTGCCACCCGGATTCAAGGAGGCCGTCGAGGACGCGTGCAACGCCGAGCTCAGCGCCGACCGGAAGATCGTGATCCGCGAGCTCCCCCGGTCCGAGGCGCTCCAGATCCCCGACATCATCCGGACCGCGACCAACCTCGTCCCGCCCGAGGTCACCGAAGTACGGATCGTCGACATCGTCGGGCTGGACACCCAGGCCGACGGCGGCACCCATGTCGCGTCCACCGCCCAGGTCGGCCGCATGTCCGTGGTCAAGATCGAGAACAAGGGCAAGGGCTTCCGGCGGCTGAGGATCGCCATCGGTGAGTGATCACCACCGGAGGGCGGCCTCGTGAGCCAGTGGCAGCCGCTGGACGCCGCGGGGCTGACGGCCGGATTGCCCGGCATCGCGGGCCCGTGGACGGCCATCGAGGTCGTGCGGCAGACCGGGTCGACCAACGCCGACCTGCTCGCGCGGGCCGCCGCCGGAGCCGCCGAGGGGCTGGTGCTCGCCGCCGAGGAGCAAGCTGCCGGCCGGGGCCGCCTTGGCCGGTCATGGGTAACCCCGCCCGGGACCGCGCTCGCCTTCTCGGTGCTACTGCGGCCTTCGGCGATCCCCGCCTCGCGGCACGGCTGGCTGCCACTCATCGCCGGCATCTCGGCCGCGGCCGCCGCCCGCGCCGTCAGCGGCGTTGACGCGCGCCTGAAATGGCCCAACGACGTGCTCATCGGGGACGGGAAGGTGGCCGGGATCTTGGCTGAGGCGGCCGGGGACGCCGTCGTCATCGGCATCGGCATGAACGTCTTGACCGGGTCCGGCGAGCTGCCCGCCGGCCCGGGCGGCCTGCGCCCCACCTCGCTGCTCGCCGCCGGAGCGCCGGTCGCCCGGGAGGCCGTGCTCACCGCGATCTTGCGGGCGCTCGGCGAGCGGTATGAGCGGTTCCGCGCCAACCCCGACCCGAAGGGCTGCGGCCTGCTCGCCGAGTACCACGACCTCAGCGCCACTGCTGGCCAGGACATCCGCGTGGAGTTCCCCGGCGGCGCCGTCCTCGCCGGGCACGCCGCCGGCATCGACGACGACGGCCGCCTGCTCGTCGTCACCGCCGACGGGGAAGAGCACGCCATCGCGGCCGGCGACGTCATCCACCTCCGCTAGCGTGCCGGTCGGGCGGCCGCGGACGGGTCTTCGCGCGGCATTTTGCCCAGGCTGCCCGCAGAAGGTGACAATATGTCCGGTGTGAGCAACGATGACTCCCTCGCACCGGGTGAGACGCCGGTCATCGCCGTGCACCCGCACTGGAAGGTGCTGGTCCGGCCGGTCTCGGTAGCCGTGCTTATCGTCGCGGCAACGCTGGTCGCGGAGGTGATGATCCCGTGGGGCGGCGCCGCGCCACTGGGGCCACTCGTACTGGCGGCCGTGGCGGTCGTCTTGCTGATGTCGTGGCTGACGGTGCCGCTGCTGCGCTGGCGCACAACGACCTACGAGCTGACCAGCCGGCGGCTGCGGATGCGCTCGGGGATCATCGCCCGGTTCGGCAAGGACATCCCGCTGTCGCGGATCACCGACGTGTCGTTCGAGACCGGCATCCTGGACCGGATCCTCGGCTCGGGAACGCTGGTCGTGGAGTCACCGGGCGAGCACGGGCAGGTGCGGCTGACCGAGATCCCGCACGTCGAGCATCTGCAGGCGGCGTTGTTCCAGCTCGTGGAGGAAGAGCGGGTGCGCGCGACCGCCCCCGAGTGGGACGAGGGGGGCTGACGGGGCGATAGACACCCCGTGTCACCCCCGTCGGTTGCGGAATTTTACTCGGGTTTTACTATTGTCGCATGACCCGAGTTCTGCTGGCCGAAGATGACACGTCCATCTCCGAGCCGCTGTCGCGCGCGCTGCGCCGCGAGGGCTACCAGGTGGAGG
>JAICUO010000858.1 GCA_025935815.1 Streptosporangiaceae bacterium | reverse complement strand
TGATCCAGGCGTCCGGCGCGGCCAGCTTGCGCGCCTGCCCGGCGATGTCGAGCACCACCGGGACGGTACGCAGCGCCTTGGCCAGCCCGCCGGCGCCGGTGGTCTCCTGGCCGACGCAGCCGCACTCCAGCGGGAACGTCTCGTCGGAGATCCGGGCGTCCTGGCCGCCGATCCGCAGCTGGAGGATCACGATGCTGGCGTCCGCGAGCGCGGCCGTGAGGTCGCCCGTCCAGGTGACCCGGCCCGCGTGGCCGTGATGACGGAAGATCCGCCCGGCGAACGCGCCGACCACGGCGAGCCGCTCGGTGGCCGGGTCGTGCAGGGCCAGCTCGGTGACGTCCGGGAAGAGCCGGGCGAACCCGTCGACCAGCTCCGGGGTGTACGTCGAGCCGCCCCCGACCACCGCGATCTTCATGTGCGCCCTGTCTCCCCGCCGGTATCGTGATCACTCTATTAGGAAAGAAGCCTAACTAACACGCCCGAGCCTAGGGAGTCGCCGGTCCGGGCGTCAATCGGAGCCTTGAGCGATCGGGACCGCCGTGAGGCCGCGGCGACACCCGTCCGCCGAAAGGTAAACCGTCCAAATCGGTCACCACGTGCCAGACGTCACGCCGAGCAGCCGAGTCTGCGCGATCCGCACAGTCCACAGTGGAGACGGAGGTAGCCTGGGCGAATGGCTGACACTGGAGTCAACGCAACCGCTGCCGCGCTGCTCGGCCTGCTGCACGAGGGGCCGATGACCGGCGGGCAGCTGATGGCGGCCGCCGAGCGCCGCTTCGGGTCGTACTGGTCGATGACCCGGAGCCAGGTCTACCGGGAACTGCCCGCCCTGGCCGACGCCGGCTACGTGCGCCTGGGCCGGCCCGGCCCACGGTCGAGCCAACCGTATGCCATCACGCCCGCCGGCAAGCGCGTCTTCGCCAGGTGGATGGCGGCCGAGCCCGGCCGCGAGATCGTGCGCAACCCGGTCGCCCTGCGCGCCGCGTTCGGCCGGTACCAGTCCGCGGGCCAGCTTAAGGGCGCCTACCAGCAGGCCACCGACTGGCACACCGCCGCGCTCGCGGAAGCCCGGGAGACCGCCAAGGAGCTGAAGAAGGAGGGCGACGCGCACGGCGCTGCCGCCCTGGAATTCGCCGTCGGGTACCACAAAGCGGCGCTGACCTGGCTCAAGACCGCGCCCATGAAGTAGCTGCCCGGGCGGCTCACAGGGATCGACCGGCGCCGCTAGGGTGCCGCTATGAGCCTGCCGCCCCCGCAGCCGAGCTACCCGCCGCCGTACCAGCCGAACCCCGGCGTCCAGCCGGCCTATCCAGCGCAGCCCGGCTTCCCGCCGCCGGCTCCTTTCCCGGCCGGCACCGCACCCGCGCCGTTCCCGGCCGGCATGGCAGCCGCACCGCTGCGGGCCGGCATCCCGCCCAAGCCCTCCCGTCGCCCCTCGCTCCTCCAGGTGATCGGCGCGCAGGCCGCCCTCTGGCCGCTCGCGCTGATCGTGTTCATCGTGCTGTGGCGGCCGATGGAGAAGTGGCTCAGCGGCGCCTTCGAGGACCACGGCGGCGCCAGCCTGGCGACCCGGATCCGCGTCACCGACTGGGTGCTCTTCGCCCTGCCGTTCATCGTCGGCGGCATCGCGGCCGCGGCCTTCCTGCGTCCGGGCATCGCCCGGGTGGCCATCGCCGCCGCGATCGCGGTGGTGGTACCGCTGATCTCGGAGTTCGGGCTGGTCGCGCTCTTCGACAACCTCGACGTCCGGCACCTGACGATCTACTACCTCGCCTATGCGCTCACGGCGACCGCGTTCGGGCTCGCCTGGCTGGTGCTGCGCGGCCGCCCACCCGCGCGGGTCACCATCGCGTTCGCCGTCCTGCCACTGAACTGGCTGCTCCTGTTCGCCCACAACAAGCTGATCCGGGTGGAGGGCGTGCAGAAAGTACTGCACACCGACGTCGACTACGGGCTCTTCTCCGGGCTGCTCCTCTTCTTCTTCACCGCGGTCTCGCTGGCGATCCCGCTCTGGCTTGCGGCGATCGGCCGGTCGGATCCCGCGCCACGGCCGGTGACCGGTCCCTGGACGCCCACCCCGGCCGGCTGGCCCGCACCCGCCCCCGCCCTCGCCGGCTGGCCCGGTCAGGGGGCGCCGGCCTGGAACCCCGGCCAGCCGGGACCCGGCTCCCCCGGCTCCGGGTATCCAGCCCCCGGAAATCCAGCCCCCGCCCAGCCGGGTTATCCCGCGCCGGGCCAGCCCGCGCCGGGTTATCCCGCGCCGGGGCAGCCCGGGCCGGGCGGGTTGCCGGCACTCCCGCTCGACCCACCCGCCAACCGGTAGCGCGATCGCGGGCCGCACCGCATCGGCGCGGCCCGCTCGCCCGGCGGGCAGCCGTCCCCGCGGCGGAGCGACCGGGCCGCGTACCCGTGCAGCGTGACCGCGGTGGACGATGCCGAACAGCTGAAGAACCTCGATGCGACCATGCGCAGCATCGAGGCTGTGCTCGACCTGGACCGGCTGCGCCGGGAGAGGGCCGAGTTGGAGGAGGCCGCCTCCGTCCCCAACCTGTGGGACGACCCGGCCAAGGCGCAGCAGGTCACCTCCCGCCTCTCCTACGCCCAGGGCGAGATCAACAAGCTGGAGCGGTTGCGCGGCCGGCTCGACGACGCCGCCGTGCTCCTCGAACTCGCCCAGGCCGAGGACGACGCCGACAGCCTCGCCGAGGTCGACCGCGAGGTCGCCGCGCTGCACAAGTCGATCGAGGAGCTGGAGGTACGCACGCTGCTCTCCGGCGAGTACGACTCCCGCGAGGCG
>JAICUO010000264.1 GCA_025935815.1 Streptosporangiaceae bacterium | reverse complement strand
GCGCAGCGAGACCTACTTCCGTGCTCTAGTCCAGGACGCCTCGGACGCCATCATGATCGTCGCCGACGACGGCACCGTCAGGTACGCGACTCCGTCGACCGCCACCATCTTCGGCGACATCACCGTGGAAGGCGAGCACCTGTGGGACCTGGTCGCCATGGGCCAGCGCGACGAGCTCACCCGCATCTTCATGGAACTGCGGGAAGGCGCGAGGTTCGGGCCCCGGTTCGTGGACCAGCGGATCACCCGCCACGACGGCCGGAGCGTGCACATCCAGGCCCGCTGCAGCGACCTGCGCGGCGAGCCGACCGTCGATGGCCTGGTCTTCACGCTGCGGGACGTAACCGAGCAGCACAAGCTCGAGGGGCAGTTGCGGCACCGGGCCTTCCACGACGCGCTCACCGGGCTGCCCAACCGGGTGCTGTTCCAGGACCGGATAGCCCAGCAGCTGGCGGCGGCCAAGCGGACCGGGATGATCGTCGGCGTGCTGTTCGTCGACCTGGATGACTTCAAGGTCGTCAACGACACCAAGGGCCATAGCGTCGGTGACGACCTGCTGGTGGCGGCCGCGGAACGCCTGGGGGCGCTGGTCCGTGAGTCCGACACGGCGGCGCGCCTTGGCGGCGATGAGTTCGCGCTCCTCATCGGCGGCGTCGAGGACCCCGCCGCGGTCGAGGCGGCCGCCGAGCGCGTGGTCGTGACGTTCACCGAGCCGTTCGCCCTCGCGACCGGCCTGGTGACGAGCACGGTCACCGTGGGCGTCGCCACCAGCTTGGACAGCACGGACACCGATGAGCTGCTGCGGCACGCGGACCTGGCCCTGTACGCGGCCAAGTCGGCGGGCAAGCGACAGTGGCGCCGCTACCAGCCGGTGCTCAGCGCCGGCCTGCTGCGGCGGCGGGAGCTGCAGGAAGCGCTCGAGGAGGCCGTCGACACCTCGGCGTTCATGCTGCTCTACCAGCCGATCATCGATCTGGGCAGCGGCGAGCTGGCCGGGTTTGAGGCGCTGATCCGGTGGCCGCACCCGCAATGGGGCATGATGCGGCCCGACCAGTTCATCACCCTGGCCGAGGAAACCGGCCAGATCATCGCGCTCGGCGCCTGGGTCCTTCGCCGCGCGACCGCCGACCTCGCGCGGTGGCGCCGGGAGTTCATCGTGCCGGCGGGGCCGGGCCAGCCGCGGGCGCGGCCGGCGTCGCCTGCCGGGCGACGGCCGGCCGCCAAGCGGCCTGACCTGTATGTGAGCGTGAACGTCTCCGCGCGCCAGTTCGACGACTCCGGTTTCGCCGACAGCGTGCGCGGGGTCCTGGTCACCACCGGCCTGGAGTCGACGGCGCTGATGCTCGAGCTCACGGAGACCGCGCTGCTGCGGCGAGACGAGCGACTGCACTCCGATCTCGCCCAGCTGAAGAGCATCGGCGTCAAGCTGGCGATCGACGATTTCGGCACTGGCTACAGCTCCCTTAGCTACCTGCGAGAGCTGCCGATCGACGTGGTGAAGATGGACAAGTCCTTCGTGGAGGGGATCGCCGAGTCCCGCCAGCGGCTGGCGCTGGCCGAGGGCATCGTTCAGATCGCGCGGACGCTGCGGCTGGAGGTGATCGCCGAGGGGATCGAGACCGAGATCCAGCGGGACCTGCTGGCGTCGATGGGCTGCCACTACGGGCAGGGATACCTGCTGGCGATGCCGATGCCGTGCAGCGAGGTCGAGGGCCTGCTGCGCACCGGGTTCCCGGCCACGTCCAGCGTCCCGTCGCCGCCCGGTTAGCCGCCCGCGGCGGTTACGGCACGACGATGACCGGGCAGCTGGCGTGCCGGGCAAGCCATCCGGGGACGGAGCCGATGATGTGATGCCAGAAGTGCCGGGGAGCGCCGATCACCAGGGCATCCGCGCTGAACTCGGCCGAGACCGTGGCCAGCTCCCGTGCCGCGCTGCCCCGCCGCGTCCGCACGTGCACCTCAAGCTCGGCCGCGTCCGCGACCTGATCGAGCTCGGTAAGCAGCCAGCGCTCCAGGGACTCGGTATCCCTGGCCAGCCCGACGACCTGCCCGGTGAGCGGCTCGCAGTAGACGCCGGGAGAGGTGACGTAGACGATCAGCAGTGGCCGCCCCAGCCGCCGGGCCATGCCTGCCCCGTAGGCGAGCGCGTTCCGCGCGGATCCCGAGCCGTCATAGCCGACCACCACGGGATGAACGACGCCGACCGGCCGCACCGGCCGCTGGCCCTGGCGCTTGTCAGCACGCGGCTGCTCCCGCGGCTGACCTTGCTCGGGTCGCCGTCCTTCGGGCTGGCCTTCGGAGAAAGGCTCTGGCATCATGTCCGCGTCCTCGCGGCTGAACGGTCACCAATAGTTTGGTTATGACAACTAATCTACCCGCCGGTTAGGCGGATCGTACATACCTCAGTGGTTGCCCGCAGACAAACGGATTATTCCGTCATTTTCCGGGGCCGGGAAGAGGGCACCGGCCGGATGCCGGAACTGGAGTGCATCCTGGGATGCTACGAGCCTGGTGGTGTCACAGGCAACAGGCGGGATGGGCCGGCTGGCGGGCGAGCGAACCCGCAGGAATCGGGGGATTCGGGCCGGGCCGGCCTGGCGCGTCCGGAAAATAAGTAACGTCTTTCCCTGCCCTGATGGCCTGGTAGTGGCACGATGAGGGTGTGGTGGCGGAGCAGGCGGAACCGATCGGCTACCCACCGGAGGCCCCGTCGCCGGGAGCGTCGGCCACGGCCGCCGGGTGGGGAGCCGACGCTACCGCGCGCGCGGTCATCGACAGCGCCGCCGACGCGATCGTCGCCTTTGGGACCGACCGGACGGTCGTGCTGTGGAATCCGGCGGCGGAGCGGATGTTCGGCTGGGGCAGCGCCGAGGTCATCGGGCACGAGCCGCCGAACATCCCCGAGGAGCTCGCCGCCGAGCACAACGCCGTCTTGGAGCGGGTCCGCGGCGGCGGCCAGATCTCGTTCGCCACCCGGCGCATCCGCAAGGACGGGGCGCTGGTCGACGTGCGGATCGACACCAGCGCGCTGACCGGCGCCGACGGCGACGTGACCGGCTGGGTCAACATCTGCCATGAGACCGGCGAGGACGACGTCGCGCGGCACTACATGGCCGAGCGCGCCCGGGTCGTCCGCAGGCTGGGCGACGTTGTCGCCGACATGAACGCCCAGCGGGACCTGGAGTCGGTGCTGGACCGGATCGCCGCCAGCCTGCGCGAGCTGACCGGCGCCGATGGCGGGGGCTTCGTCTTGATCGAAGACGACCGGCTGCGGCTGGTGTCCACCGCCGGGCTGCCGGCCCGCCTGCGGGGCCGGGTGGCGGCGCTCGACGGCAGCCTCGTGGGCGAGCTGATGCGGTCGGGCAAGACCGTGATGATGGCCACCGGTGAGTCCGGTGAGTTCGATGACCTCATCTGGTCCGCGCTGCCGGGCCTGCACACGATCGCGCTGAGCCTCTCCCACGTCGGGGGGCGGCCCTACGGGGCGCTGTACGCGCTCTACAGCCGCCGCTCGCTCAGCCACGTCGAACTGGAGCTGCTTGAGCTGCTGGCCGGGCACGCCGGGGTCGCGCTGACCAACGCGATGGCGTTCGAGGAAGTAGTCCGCCAGCGGGCCCATGAGCGCGCCATCATCGACGGGTCCGCCGACGGGATCGCCGTGCTCGACCGCGCGGGGCTGGTCAAGCAGTGGAACCCGGCGGCGACCCGCATCACCGGGCTGACCGCGGGCGACGCGATGGGGGCGACCGTGCCGTTCCCGGTGCCGGAGCCCGGGTCCCGGCAGACGCACAAGCTGCCCAGCGGGCGCTGGCTGGACGTGCTCTGCACGGCGCTGGGCGACGGGGACGAGCGGGTCGTCGACTTCCGTGACGTCACCGCGGCCAAGGAGCTCGAGGAGGCCAAGGACCTCTTCCTCGCCACCACCAGCCACGAGCTGCGCACGCCGATCACGGTCGTCCAAGGGTTCGCCTCCACGCTGGCCTCCCGCTGGGACCAGCTATCGGACGGGGACCGCCGGTCGGCGGTCAAGACGATCGCGGAGCGGGCCGGATCGCTGAGCCGGCTCGTCGAGCAGCTGCTGCTCGGCGCGCGCGCGGGCGCGGACCAGCTGCCGGTCACCAACGTCCCGTTCGACCTGGCCGGGCTGCTGCGGGCGGCCGTGGTGTCGTTCGGCCCGCTGTCGGACAAGCACCAGGTCGTCGCGGACGTGCCCGCCGGCCTCCCGCCCGCGATGGGCGACTCGATGGCCACCGACATCATCGTGGGCCAGCTGCTGGAGAACGCCTTCAAGTACTCTCCGGCGGGCGGCTGCGTGACGGTGCGGGCCGCCGTCACCGGGCCGATGATCGAGGTCACCGTCGAGGACGAGGGCATCGGCATCGCGCCGGGAGATCACGAGCGGATCTTCGACCGGTTCATCCAGGGCGAGACCGGGGACCGGCGCCGGTTCGGCGGCGTCGGGATCGGCTTGTTCATCGTGCGCCGCCTGGCGGTGGCCCAGCAGGGCACGGTGGTCGCCCAATCACGCCCGCAGGGCGGTACCGCGATGCGGCTCAGCCTGCGCTCGGCCGCCGTCGGCTAACCCCGCGCGACGCGCACATCCCGCTATGGCCCTGGCACTACCCGCATTTACCCAGGCAGCTGGCCGAGCCTGGCCGCCCAGCGTCAGCCCGTCACCAGCGAGGCCCGGTATGGGGCAGTTCGAAATGTTCACCCGCCAATCAGGCCGCTAAACAGTTAAGTCTTATGCATGCCCCGTTATGAGTGTGTTAAGGATTGATGTCCGCCCTCTTACGCGCCGCGGAGCTGGCACTTCCTGGAGTACCGCGGGGGGCTCGCGGGGCGGTATCTTCACCTCTTCGCTAGGAGATCAGTTGCATCGATTCGGCTACCGCGCCCGGGCCCGAGCGGCCGTGGCCTGCCTGCTGGGGATTTCCGGCGCGGCCGCAGTTGTCGCTATCGGCTCGGCCCGGGCGGGGACCGCGGACTCACCCGCCCCCGTCTCGTCGGCGGCGAGTGGGGCGTCGGCGCCATCGGCGATGGCGCCCCGGACGCTCCCGGCCGCCGCCGCCCAGGCCCTGAACCTGCCCGCCGGGACCGTCCAGAATTGCCCGGCCCCCGTTTCCCTGACCCAGATGCAGTGCTATTCATTCGTTCACCGCGGCTCGCGGGCGGTGACCTCCGGCGTCAAGCCTTCGGCCATCGTCATCGACCCGCTGGTCCCCGCTAATCTGCAGAGCGCGTACGGGCTGGCCAGCGCATCCGCCAGTGCAGGCACCGGGGTGACGGTCGCCATCGTGGACGCCTACCGCGACCCGTCCATCCAGGTGGACCTGGCGACCTACCGGCAAGCCTTCAGCCTGCCCGCTTGCTCGGGCTCGGGGGCGGGCTGCCTCACGGTCGTGAACCAGAACGGGCAGGCGTCTCCGCTTCCCGCCGCCCCGCCCGCGAGCCAGGTCGGCTGGGAAACCGAGACCGCCCTGGACGTGGAGATGGTGTCGGCAATATGCCCGAACTGCGCAATCGAACTGTTCGAGGCCAACTCGGCCAGCGTCACCGACCTCGGCACGGCGGTGAACTCCGCGGCCAAGGTGACGAAGTTCGTCTCCAACAGCTGGGGAGGCGAGGACTTCCCCGGTGAGTCCCAGCTCGACCCGACGTACTTCAACCACCCGGGCGTGGCGCTGACGTTCGCGTCCGGCGACTTCGGCTTCGGCGCCGGCTACCCGGCGTCCTCGAACCTGGTCACGTCGGTCGGCGGCACCTACCTGCAGCCACTCACGACGGCGTTCAATACCTGGACCGAGTCGGTCTGGTCGGGCCAGTCCACCGGGGCCGGCAGCGGCACCGCGGCCGGCTGCTCCTCCGGCGAGCAGAAGCCCGCGTGGCAGGCCGACGCCGGGTGCCACAACCGCACGCAGAATGACGTGGCGGCGGTCGCCGACGCGTTCAATGGCGTCCACATCTACTCCAGCGCGAGCGACTGCGGGGGCGATTGCTCGGCGTACGGCACCAGCGTGGCCGCGCCGATCATCGCCGCTGTCTACGCCCTCGCCGGGACCCCGGTCGCCAACACCTACCCGGCCGGCTACCTCTACCAGCCGGGCCACGCCACCCACTACAACCACGTCACCACGGGGCACATCGGGACCTGCGAGTCCAATCGCCTCTACCTGTGCGACGCTGCCCACGGCTTCGCCAACGGTTACAACGGGCCGGCCGGCTGGGGCACCCCGAACGGCACCGCCGCCTTCGCGTCCACCGTCAGCGGCAACATCGTGTCGGTGGTCAACCCGGGCAACCGTGACCTGCAGGCCGGCACGCATGTCAGCCTGGGCGGGATCCGGGCCTACGACAGCGCGTCCGGGCAGACCCTCACGTACTCGGCGACCGGCCTGCCCGCGGGGCTGTCGATCAGCTCCACGACCGGGACGATCTCCGGCACGCTGTCCGCGACTCCCGCGATCGGCAACGTCAGGGTCACCGTGAAGGACGGGACCGGGGCCAGCGCCACGGTCAACTTCCAGATCGTGTCGGTCAAGGCAATGAACAGCAGCTACCACCCCGGCTTCGGCGTGGTGAAGCTGAACCTCGGCGGCAAGTGCATGAACGACGGGTTCAACCGCACCGCGATCGACTCGCCGATCTCGATCTACACCTGCCAGGTCAGCCCGTCCCAGAACTGGGGATTCGCCATGGCCGGCGGCCCCGGTGCCCCGGGGCGGATCTCGATCCACGGCCTGTGCCTGTACGTCACCGGCAAGGTCAACGCGTCGGGCCACCACCTGGTGGCGATCGCCGGCTGCAGCGGGAGCTCCGCCGGCATCCAGTGGCAGCTGACCGGCGTGCTCGGGCTCATCGTCAACACCGGCTCCGGTCAGTGCCTGACCGATCCCGGCTCCAGCACGGTCAACAACACGCAGCTCACCGTGGAGCCGTGCAGTGGCGCGCGCAACCAGCAGTGGACGATGCCGGCCAGCCCGATCACGTCGGGCGTTGCCGGCAAGTGCCTGCAGGTGAGCGGGGGCCACGCGGTCAGCACCGCGTGCACCACCGCCGCCGCGCAAAAGGCCACCCTTGGCCTTAACGGATCGCTGCAGCTCAGTGGGGTGTGCCTCTACAACGCGGGCGGGGGAAGCAACGACGGGACCGCGGTCAACGCGGGCGCGTGCAACGCCAACTCGGCCGCGCAGCTGTGGGGCATCAGCGCCTACGGCCAGATCGAGAACCTGCTGTCGGAGAAGTGCCTGGCCAACCCGACCAACAGCTCCACCAACGGCGTGCAGCTGGTCCTCGGGGACTGCTACAACCAGCCCGGTGATGTCTGGGCGGTCTCGTAGCCGAAGTTAATGCCTCGCGGGCGGCGTTCCTTGCGGACGCCGCCCGCGTGCGTTACAGCCGGGCCTGCTCGCGGTGGCGGGGCTCGCCGCCGGTCGCCGCCAGGTACTCGTCGATGACCCCCGGCACGTCCTCGCTATCGCGCAGGATCTTGCCCGATTCCATCCACAGCACCCGGTTGCAGCTTTGCTCGATCTCGCCGAGATTGTGGGCAACGAGGAAGACGGTCCCGGCCTCGTTGCGTAGTTCCTTGATCCGGTTGTGGCTCTTCGTGCGGAACGCGGCGTCACCGGTGGCGAGCGCCTCGTCGATCATCAAGATCTCATGGCTCTTGGCAGAGGCGATCGCGAACCGCAGCCGCTGCGCCATGCCGGTTGAGTAGGCGCGCATGGGGAGGTCGATGAACTTGCCGACGCCGGAGAAGTCCACGATGTCCTGGAAGCGGGCCTTGACCTCCTGGGGCGGCATCCCCATCGCGAGGCAGCCGAGCACGACGTTGCGCTCGCCGGTCAGGTCGTCGAGCAGCGCGGCGTTCACGCCGAGCAGCGCCGGCTGGCCGGAGGTGTAGACGGCGCCCTGCTCGGCGGGCAGCAGTCCGGCGATAGCGCGCAGCAGGGTCGACTTCCCGGACCCGTTGCGTCCGATCACCCCGATGACGTCCCCGTGGCTGACCACGAACGAGATGCCCCGGATGGCGTGCACCTCGCGAATCGAGGCCCGCCGCTGCCGCTTGACCAGGCGCATCAGCGAGGTGGCGGCGGTGCCCTTGTTCCCGCCGGCGCCGTAGACGCGGTAGACCACGTGCAGGTCGTCAACCACCACAGTGGGATCAGCCACTGGACCGCCCATCGCCGTGCCGTCCTCCATCGCCTCGCCGTCCTTCGTCGTCAGAAAAGACGGTACCGCCCCGGCGCAGCGATGTGGTCGTCACTCTCCGAATAATGACCTAGATAACACTGATGAAATACCGTGTTCACGGTTTCACTCCGAACACAGCGGGCATGTCCGCTTCGTACCGGGTTCGTTCAGTTCACGGCCGGGACGGGGTGTGCAAATGGAGGTGTCTACGTCGAGCGCGTCACTGCTCCCGTACGAAGCCTCTAGTGTCGGGGTCGCGCGGCGTCGTCTGGTCGGCGACCTAGACGCTGCGGGGGTCTGCGAAGTAACGATATGCGACGCCGGGCTGGTGCTCAGCGAGCTCGTCAGCAACGCGTTGCGGCACGGGTCTCCCTTGCCGGGCCAGACGTTCCGGGCCTGCTGGCGCCTGGGGTCAGAAAGCGTGGAGATCGCGGTCAGCGACGGTGGTGGCCCGACCGCTCCGACGGTGGCCGAGCCGGAGAAGCTGGAGTCCGGGGGGCGCGGCCTTGGCATCGTCGAGCGCCTGTCGTTGCGCTGGGGCGTGCGCGATGAGGGCGGGGAGACCACCGTGTGGGCGGAATTGCCCGTGCAGTATGCCGGGTCCGGCCAACTGGTAACCGCCTCCGCGTGGGATGCGTAATCGGGTCCTGAAGTGGTGATAACTCCACGCGGGGGATGTCGCGCGGCGAAGAGCGCGAAGTTAGTCAACTGCTGCCATCTCGCGGCGTTCCCCTGCCGGTCGCTATGACCTGCTACGTGCTTTAGGCATGAGTCCGGGGGGATCCGTGTCCGAGTTCTACGGTGTGGACAGCGAGGTCGGGCGACTGCGGACGGTGCTGGTGCACCGGCCGGGGGCGGAACTGCGGCGGGTTACCCCGCGGCACGCGCGGGGGCTGTTGTTCGCCGCGCCACCGTGGGCCGAGCGCGCCGCCCAGGAGCATGACACCTTCGCCGACGCCCTGCGCGGGCAGGGTGTCGCGGTGCTCTACCTCACGGAGCTGCTCCAAGACGCCCTCGAGTACGCGCCGGCCCGGCGGCAGGCGGTCGACAACGTGCTCAGCGACGCCCGCCTGGGCGACGAGCTGCGCGGGCAGCTGCGGTTTTACCTCGACGACCTTTCGCCGGAGGACCTGGCGCAACTGCTCATCCTGGGCCTCGCGCGCGGTGAGTTCCGCGGCGGCACCGGGGCGGTCTTCGGGCTGCTCGACTCGTGGGACTACCTGATCGACCCGCTGCCCAACCTGGTGTTCGCCAGGGACACGAGCGTGTGGATCGGCGACAGCGTCGCGGTGACCAGCCCGCGCGGCCGGCGGGCGGAGGCCGAGATCGCCTCGATCGTGTTCGCTCATCACCCTTTGTTCGCCGGGACCAAGCGGCTGTACGAGCCGGGCCTGGAACGGCTCGCCGGCGGGGACGTCCTGCTGCTGGCACCCGGGGTGCTGGCGATCGGGACCGGTCGCCAGACGTCGGCGGCGGGCATGGAGCGGCTGGCCCGGCGGGCCTTCGAGACCGGGTTCGCGCACACCGTGCTGGCGGTGCTGACCGAGGCGCCGGGGGCGGTCGTCCCCGGCGGCGCCTGCCTGGACACGCTGTGCACCGTCGCCGGGCCGGACACGGTGATGATGCGCCCCTCCGTCGCCTACTCGCTGGTCGCCCGGGTTATCACGCAGCGCGGGGAGGGACTGCGGCTCTCGCACCCGCAGCCGTTCCTGGAGGCCGCCGCGCAGGCGATGGGAATCGGCCAGTTGCACGTCATCGAGACGGGCCCGGGGCCGGTGCCCGGCGGCGACTCGTTCGGCTCCTCCAGCGCGCTCGGCCCCTTTGGCCCGGGCGCGCAGTGGGATGACGCCTGCAACCTGCTCGTGCTAGGGCCGGGCACCGTGCTGTCGTATGAGCGCAACACGCTGACCAACGCGCGGCTGGAGGAAGCGGGCATCGAGGTGATCCGGGTTCCCGGGGGCGAGCTCGCCGGGTGCCGGGGCGGGCCGCGGGCCATCTGCTGTCCGCTGGGCCGGGACCCGGCCACGATGCCGGACACGGTGGCCGCGTGAGGCCCGGGGCCGGGCGGGGCCGGTTGCCGCAGGAGATGGCTAGTGTGTATGGTTCCAGCCGTGGAGCTTAAAGTCTCAAGTCGATCTCAGGGAGATCACGTGACCGTGATCGCAACTGGCGAAATCGACCTCTATACCGCTCCGAAGCTGCAGACCGACCTCGCCGTGATCGTCGACGGCGTCGGC
>JAICUO010000450.1 GCA_025935815.1 Streptosporangiaceae bacterium | reverse complement strand
GCGTCCGGGTCGTACAGCAGGTTGCGCTCCCCACCGCCCTCGAAGGTACTGCCCTCGAAGGTAGTGCCGGTCGCGGCGGCGTCCCACAGGCTGAAGTGGACGTGGGCGCCGCTGCCGATCTGGTCCGCGAACGGCTTGGGGGCGAACGAGGCGTACAGCCCGTGCCCGAGGGCGACGCCGCGCACCGTGTCCCGGAACTTCATCTGGTTGTCGGCGGCCCGCAGCGCGTCGGCGTGCCGGATCGAGATCTCCTGCTGCCCGGCGCCGTACTCGTTGATCGCCTGCTCGACGGCCAGGTCCTGGGCGCTGAGCGCGTCGGTGATCTCCATCATGAGCGCGGCGGTGAAGTCGTGGCCGATGGCGGAGTAGACCGGCGCGTGGGTGGGCGCGTCGTAGGGCGCGAACCCGCCGGGGCTGTCCGGCGCCTCCCGGGCCAGGTAGAACTCGTTCTCGAAGGCCGCCTGGACGCGGATGCCGTGCCGGGCGGCCCGGTCAACCATGGACTTCAGGTACGAGCGCGGGCAGGCGCCCCAGTCCGCCCGGTCGTGCCCGAGCTGATCGCACAGCATGCTCGCGGTGGCGGGCGCCCACGGCAGCACGGTGAACGTGGCCGGGTCGGGGACGAGCCGGATCTCCCCGACCGGCTCCATGCCGTCGATGTGGATGAGCTGCTCCAGCAAGTTGATCGCCATCTGCGCGCGGGTGAGGCTCACCCCCTCGACCAGCTTGTGCTCGAGCTGGGAGAGGTGGATCGCCTTGGTGCGGGCGACCCCGCTCATGTCGCAGTACTCGAAGCGGATCAGCTTCACCCGGGCACTGCGCGCCGTGGCCATTGCGTCCTGCACGTCCATCGATTCGACCTCGCCGCGGTGGGGCTGTTCGACTGGCTAGCTAAGCAGCACGCTTCGGTGCCGGAACGCCAACGCTAGCAGCGCCGCCCCCGCGGCTTGCACGGGCTTGTTTCCGGTCATCTCGGCGACGGTTGCCTCGTCTAGTTCCCGGGCCGCGAGCACCGTTCCCTCGGCATTGTCGCGCACCAGCGCGCCGAACATCTCGTCGTAGACCGCCGCGTCGAACACTGTCACCGTGAGCAGGTCGGTCGCGAAGGTCAGCGGGTCCACGCCGAGCCCGACGCACCACGCCCGGACCTGCCCGCGCTCGCGGGCGGCGGCCATCCGCGCCGCGAACGGCCACGCGTCGTAGTCGATCGGCACGCGGTCGCTGTCGTGGTCCTCATCCGCGCCGAGCAGTTCCTCGGCGTACTCGCGGACCATGCACTTCCACAGGTCGAAGTCGTTGACGGTGTTCCCGGCCGCCGCCCCCGACGGCTGGAAGATCCCGGTCGGCACCACCATGTACATGCCGCCCGCGTGGCCGACCTTGGCCGGGTCGCGCCAGTGCAGCGGGAACCGCGCCGTCCCGGCCGCGCGGTCCAGCCGCACGGTCAGCGTGGCAACCGCCAGGATCACCGGCCGCGCGCGCGGGTCGCACGGATCCCCGATCGCCCTGCGAATCGGCAGGTCGCCGGCTTGCGGATCGCCGGCCAGCTCGCGGGCCGCGAGCTCGTGGGCGGCCGCGGTCCCGGTATCGATGGAGTCGAAGTACCGTCCGAGGCCGAATTCCAGTGACGGCCGGTCCCCGGCCAGGTCGGCCCGCGTGAGCCGGTAGACCGGCCGGTTCTCGAATACCGCGGGCGCGTCCAGCTCGCGCATCGCCGCCGAGTAGCTCGCGTACCGGCCGCCGTCGGCTCGCCGCGGCAGGCCAGCGGCGGGGCGCGGGCCGCGATGAGGCTCGGGGCGCAGTGTCAGGGCTATGTTCTCCAGCGGGACCGGCGCGTCCGGCCGCCAGGCCGGGGTGGCCAGCAGCGGCGTCCCGGCCAGCCGCGCGTCTGCCGGGTAGCGCTCGGCGGCCCGGGCGGCCAGGCCGTGCCGGTGCTCCCGCAGGTACGCGCGTTCTTTCATCCACTGTGCTTCCTGTGGGGTACGCACCAGCCCCCTCAGTCCCCTGCCCGCTGTACTTCCCGCCGCGTCGCCCACGCCCCCGATGCTCCCATGCGCGCGGAAGGGGCGCCTGGCTGACCAGGCGCCCCTTTTCCGTTGCTGCTAGTCGATGCTGGCCTCCGCGTCCCGGACGCTGACCCGCATGGCCGGGACCTCGATCGTGGTCTCGTCCATGACCAGCTCCGGCGCGGCCACGGCCCGGGGCCGCAGCGTCACGTAGCTGAGCACCACGCCGGCCGCCATGACGCCGATCGTGACCCACAGCCCGACGTGGTAGCCGTCCAGGAACGCGGTCACCGGCTTGGCGCCACCGCGCAGCGAGGAGGCCTGCGCGGTCCGCAGCACGGCGCCGATCACGGTGACGCCGAGCAGCCCGGCCATTTCACGCGAGGCGTTGAGCAGCGCCGAGGCGATTCCCGCCTGGTGCGCGGGCGCGGCGTCCATGGCGGAGTTGGTCAGCGGCACGTTCATCAGCCCGGCGCCCGCGCCGAACAGGATGAACCCCGGCATCAGGCCGGCGAACGTCGCCCCGGCGCCCTGCCCCACGAATAGCACCAGGCCGACGACCATGATCACCATGCCGAACGCGACCGTGCGATGCGATCCGAGCAAGCTGACCACCCTCGGGGCGATGGCGGAGAAGACCGCGACGCACAGGGCCATGGGCACGAACGCCAGCCCCGCCCTGGTCGGTGAGAAGCCAAGGACGTTCTGCAGGTACAGCGAGGTGAAGAAGTAGATGCCGAGGATGCCGAAGCCCCAGATCATGAAGGTGCCCAGACCGCCGCTGAACGCGCTGGAGCGGAAGATCGACAAGTTGACCATCGGGCTGGCGACCCGCGACTCGATGACCAGGAAGGCGGCCAGCGCGACGACCGCGACCGCGAACGAGCCGAGGATGACCCCCGAGGTCCAGCCGCGGTCCTGGCCCTCGATGAGGCCGTAGGTGAGGGTGGTCAGGGCGATCGCCGACGTGACGAGGCCGGGGATGTCCAGCGAGCGGGACACCGACTCGGCCCGCGACTCGGCTATCGACCACATCCCGATCGCGAACGTGATCACGCCGATCGGCACGTTGATCAGGAAGATCCAGCCCCAGTGCACGTGCTGGCTGATGACGCCGCCGATGACCGGGCCGACGGCCAGGGCCAGCGCCCCGATCGCGCCCCAGATCCCGATGGCCATGGTCCGCTCCCGCGTGTCGCGGAAGGTCGCCATGATGATCGCGAGGGTCGCGGGCAGCAGCAGCGCCGCGCCGAGCCCTTGCACCGAGCGGGCGCCGATGAGCATGCCGCCGCTGCCGGCCAGGCCGGCCACCAGCGAGGACAGCGTGAAGATGGCCAGCCCGACCTGGAAGACCCGCCGCCGGCCGTAAACGTCGGCGACCCGGCCGCCGACCAGCAGCAAGCCGGCCAGCACCAGCAGGTAACTGCTGACCACCCACTCCAGGCCCGCGACGGACAGGTGCAGGTCCCGCTGGATGGTGGGGAGTGCGACGTTCGTCACGTTGTTGTCGAGATAGGCCATGAAGTTCGCGAGGCTGACCGCCGCCAGCGCCCACCACCTTCTGCTGGCTCCTAGTGATCGCATCTCCAGTTTCCTTTCCCGGTCCGGTCCGGCATGTACGCCGTACCTGTATGACGTTCCTGTATGCCGTTCACGTACATCGATCCTGTACAGCGGTCTTATACGCCGTACAGGCATCTATTGCCGATGATGACTTGTACGTCGTATAGTTGTCAAGTGACTTCCTCTGAGACGACCGCAACGCCCGCTCCGCCGGCCAGGCTGACCAAGGGCGCCGTCGTCGACCGGGCGCTGCAGCTGGCCGACGCCGTCGGCCTCGACGCGCTCACCATCCGCAAGCTGGCGACCGAGCTCGGGGTCACCCCGATGGCGCTGTACTGGCACTTCCGCAGCAAGGACGAGCTCCTTGAGGGGCTGGCCGAGCGGATCTGGAGCGAGATCGACGCCGACGTCGACCCGGAGGCGGGCTGGCTGGACCAGCTGCGCGCGCTACTGGAGTCGCTGCTGCGGGTGCTGCGGTCCCACCCGGCCGCGCCGCGGCTGGTGCTGGAGCACGAGAAGCAGAACCCGGCGGCACTGCGCGCGACGGAGGTCACGCTCGGGCTCTTGCGCGGCGCGGGATTCTCCCCCGAGCTGGCCGCCGGGATCGCCCGGAACGCGCTGTGGACGGGCATCATGCTGGTGATGAGCGAGCCGGGGGCCGAGTTCCTGTCGGATGAGGAGCGCGCGCACCAGCAGCGCCGCAAGCAGATCGAGATGGCCACGCTGCCCGAGGCCGTCTACCCGAACCTGGTTCAGTGCGCTATCCCGATGACCGCCTGCGATGACCCGGAGCCGCACTACTCGCTCGGCGTCGACTTGTTCCTGGCGGGCGCGGAGGCGCTGAGCAAGCGCTGACCGGCTGGGCGACTGCTCCCGAGATGCTCTCCTGGCGGCGGGCTGACGGCTATCTTCTTGGTGAAGACGATCATGCGCTGCCGCCGTAGCCTGCCTGTTCGGGGCGGATAGGGTCGCCCGGCGCGCGAACTTAGCAGGGGGTCACCACCGTGAAGGGTTTCCGTTCATTCCTCATGCGAGGAAACCTCATCGAGCTCGCCATCGCCGTCGTCATCGGCACCGCGTTCTCCGCGATCGTCACCGCGATCGTCAAGGACCTGATCACGCCCCTCATCGCCGCGATTGGCGGCAAGCCTGAGTTCGGCAGGCTGCAGTTCACCGTCAACCACAGCACGTTCGCCTACGGCGACTTCATCAACGCCCTGGTCACGTTCCTCATCATCGCGGCCGTGGTCTACTTCCTGATCGTGACGCCGGTGGCGCGCATTACCACCCGGCTCACCCGGAACAGGGCCGCCACCGAGCGCGACTGCCCCGAGTGCCTGAGCGCCATCCCGGTGGCCGCCACCCGCTGCAAGTACTGCACCGCCGCAGTAACCCCCGTCGCTCCCCCAGCCGCGGGGCCGGAGCGGGGCTTCGGGCCGTCGACCCACAGGAGGAGCTAGCCCGGCGTACGGACAGGTGCCTGCAGAGGCCGGGGGGCCTGGGGAGTTGGTGTGTACTCCCAGAAGAAAGAGCGTCTGGACTCGGGCCGGGGCCTGGCCGTCCCGAGTCCAGACGATCATGGGCGGGGGATTCCCGATCACCCCTGCCCCTGTAGTCTTGCGCCTCATCCTGGTAAGAAGCTGAGGCCTCGCTGGGAAGCCCCCAACAGTCATCGATGAGGGTTCCTGGGAACGCTCTCCTTCGCCCCCAGGATCCAACCAGCTGTGATCGATGCCGCGCGGGCGCGCGGCCTTGTTCGGCGGCGCCCTGCTACTCGGTCCGCTGCTGCGGAATCCCCGCGAGCAAGGCCCGGACCTCGGTCTCCCGATAGCGCCGGTGCCCGCCCAGTGTGCGGATCGAAGTGAGCTTGCCTGCCTTAGCCCAGCGGGTGACGGTCTTGGGGTCGACACGGAACATCGTGGCGACCTCAGCGGGCGTCAACAGCGGCTCTGCCTCTGGCGTACGTGCGGACATAGGTACGGCCTCTCTCCTCCTGGACCGGTGTAGCGATCCTCGTTGTGTTTGTTGTCTGGCCTTGGCGCTCCCTGCGGAGCTTGTCGTTGATGTCCCATATGGCCCCCACGGACCATATTGCCATCACCAGCGGTGACAAGTCGACCACCCGGCGCGAAACTTCTGTCGCGGGATGCCCCCCGTTGCCCCATGGATCGCGTCACTCAGGGTGATTCTAGCGATACTTATCGTCGCATCGTGCGAGATTCGGAAATAGTGCCCCGTGATTTGTCCCTCCGCGTCAGCCGGGACGCCCCGTGGCCTGCAGGATCCTCTGTGCCCAGCGAGGCCGCCCACGGCTACCATGCCGATACGATTGGTAATGTACCATGCTCGAATCGTGATATAAACGCACACTGCCGTGCAATTTCACGAGCTACGGTCCGTCAGCGCAGGGGTTACGGGCGCGGGCGCGGGCGCACCGTGAGGCGTGGGGAGGCGCGAGCAACGGATCGACGTAGGCATCAGCGCCCCAAACCGGGTACGGTTATACCTGTACGGAAAGCTGGCGGACGCCGAGCTCCCCAAGGGGGATCTGCGGCGGCTCTCTGTGTGTCACGCTCTGGCTGGATAGGCCAAGGCCGTGGCAGGCGAGCGTCAGCAGCAGAGGCATCGTGGGGCCGGACGGGCTCCGGACGTTCGAGGGGGTCGAGCCAATGGGGCGCGGCCGAGCCAAGGCCAAGCAGGTTAAGGTAGCTCGCCAGCTCAAGTACAACAGCGGCGGCACCGACCTTGACCGGCTGCGCGCGGAGCTTGCGGCGGAGCGCGGTGGAGACAATGACTCCGGCCACGCCGCATTCGACGACGATGCCGCCGACGACGAGCTGGATGACGACGAGGACGAAGACGAGGACGACGAGGACTCGTGGTCTGGTCACTCCGGACGACAGGGCGGCCGCTAACACCTCACCGCGCTGTGCACATTTAACGCGGCGTGCACTTTAACGCACGGTGACTACAAACGCGCGGTGCACCT
>JAICUO010000628.1 GCA_025935815.1 Streptosporangiaceae bacterium | reverse complement strand
GTACATGCCGTTGGTGGTGCCGTTCTGGACGCCGCAGACCGCGGCGTGGGCGATGCCGGGCGCGGCCACCATGGCCGTGGCGGCGGCCAGGGCGGCGGCGCCGGCGCCGAGGAACAGCCGCAGGCGGCTACGCCAGCGGCCTTCGGAAGGGGTGGGGGGACCGTTCATTGACGGTTTCCTCCTTGGTGCTGGGTCGTCATCGACCGGAGGACCAGGTCGCCGGAAGGGGGTCTCCGGGGCGCGGGATGCCTCGGAGCGGCGACCTGGATCGACGCCTATTGCTGTCGTCGATGAGTGCAGCATTGATCGGCTCAGTGATTCTGTCAATGACTTTCGGAAATGTTTCGAAGCTAATCTCTCAACTGCTGATGACATTGCTGTAAAGAGTTGCAGAAGTTTTGCCCACTATCAGCGTGAATGTTCCATGATGGCCGGGTTGATGCCAGGTCAATGCGGCCTGCTTAATGATCAAAGGGGAGAGCGGATGGTGTCGAAAGTTTCGAAGATCTTCGAAAAGTTTCGGGCTTCGAAATGGTCCCAGCCGAGGGCGCCGTGCAACTTACATCGCGCTTTTCGCGGCGGGCATTGTTAGCGGCGCCGCACCGCAAGTGCGGGAAATGGTTGTCGTGGTGGCCGTGGCCAGGCTAGCGCCCCCTTGCCAGCCGCCGATCTGGGCTAGCCTGCGATAGATGACGACTGCGTTCGTGCTTGGCGGCGGCGGGTTGCTTGGCGCGCACGAGGTCGGGATGCTCCGGGCCCTGGCCGAAGCGGGGATCCGGCCCGACCTCGTGGTGGGCACCTCCATCGGCGCGGTCAACGGCGCCTTCGTGGCGGCCGACCCCGAAGCCGCCGCGGGGCGGCTGACCGAACTGTGGCGGGGGGAGTCGCTAGGGGTGGTGTTCAGCGAGACCTTGCTGGGGCGGGCGGTCCGCCTGGCGCGGTCCGGGACTCACCTGCACGCGATCGAGCCGCTGCGCAAGCTGCTGGGCGACAAGCTTCCGGTCGAGGACTTCGCGGAACTGCAGCTGCCGTTTCACTGCGTCGCGGCCAGCATCGAGCACGCCACGGCGCGCTGGTTCTCGCGCGGCCCGATCGTGCCGGCCGTCATGGCCTCGTGCGCGGTGCCCGGGCTGCTCCCGCCGGTCGAGATCGACGGCCAGCATTACTTCGACGGCGGGCTGGTCGATTCCATCCCGGTCGGCCGGGCGGTCGCCCTCGGTGCCCGGGTCGTCTACGTGCTGCAGGTGGGGCGGATCGAAAGCCCCCTCCCGGTCCCGACCCGGCCCTGGGAGGTGGGGCTGGTCGCGTTCGAGATCGCGCGCCGGCACCGGTTCCACGAGGAGATAGCCGCGGTGCCGGAGGGGATCCAGGTCCATGTGCTGCCCACCGGCGGGGAGCGGCTCCCCCCGGGGCTCGGGCAATTCCGTTATCGGGGCAAAAATAAGGTAAGTACCAGCATCGACCGCGCCTACGCGGCATCGGCCCGTTACCTGGCTCAGGTAACGGGCCGGTGCTGACCGTCCACCGGAGCCGCCTGATGCTGCCGCCCCCGCTGATCCGCCGCCTGGTCCTCGCGCCGCTCGTCATCGCGATCGCGGCGTGCCTGGTTGTCTTGACGCCGGCGGTCGCCCTGCTGACCGCGGCCTTCACCATGGTGCGGCGGCGGACGGAGCCTGATCGGGTCCGGCGGGCGCGGGCCTTGCGGGTGGCCTGCCTGGCGCTGGCCTGGTCGGTTGGCGAGACCGCCGCGCTCACCGTCATGCTGGGCCTGTGGATCGGCAGCGGATTCGGCGGGCGGCTGGCCACCGAGCCGTACCAGGCTCGCCACTACGAGATCATGCGCTGGTTCCTCGACCTGATCTACCGGGTGGCCCAGCGAGCGTGCGGGCTGCGCGTGGAGGTCTCCGGGCCGCCCTCGGCGGCCCTCGACGCGCGGCCGCTCATCGTGTTGTGCCGCCACGCCGGGCCCGGTGACTCGCTGCTGCTCATCCACCACCTCCTCAGCGTCTGCGGCCGGCGCCCCCGGGTTGTCATGAAGGCCACGCTGCAGCTGGACCCGAGCGTGGACATCGTGGCCAACCGGGTGCCCAACGCCTTCGTCCGCCGCGCGAAGGCGCGCAGTACCGGGCGCGAGACGACGGACGCGGCTGGCTCCGGGCGCGGGCGCGCGGCCAGGCAGCACACCGAGCAGGTGCGGCGGCTCGCCGCCGGGCTTGACGGCGAGGGCGCCCTGGCCATCTTCCCCGAGGGCGGCAACTGGACCCCGCAGCGCTGGCGGCGCGCCATCGAGCGGCTGCGGCGGCGCGGCCAGGACGACCTCGCCCGCCGGGCGGCCGCGATGACGAACGTGCTCCCGCCGCGCACTGGCGCCGCCCTGGCCGCGCTGGCCGCCTGCCCGGACGCGGACGTGATCTTCGTGGCCCACACCGGCCTGGACCGGCTGGTCAGCGTGCGCGATGTGTGGCGAAGCCTGGCGACCGACATGGAGGTGCGCGCGCACTGGTGGCGAGTCCCGTCCGCCGAGGTCCCGCGCGCCGCCGATCGCGAAGTCCAGGTCAGCTGGCTTTACGACTGGTGGGGGCGCGTCGACGCGTGGATCACGGCGCACGGCAGCGCCCACGTGACAGAAGGGGTGTGACAAAGAAGCGGCGCCGCGCGCTGAACGACATGAGATGAGGACACGCCATTCGCACCGGATCACCCGGCGGACCGCCGGGCGACTGCTCGACGGCACCGCCAGGCACCTGGCCGGCGGCACCGCCGGGCGGCTGCCTGGCGAGCCCGCCGGGGCGGGTCCGGAGCACCTAATCCGAGTGCTGAGCGCCGCGACGGCACCCATCCGCGAGGGTGAGCTGGCTGGCGAGCAGGCGGCCATGGCCGCGTTCGAGGCTAGCTATCCGCTCGGGGCGCTTCAGCCTAGTCATGTCGTTACCCCCAGGAAAAGGACGATGTTCAACCTCCCGCAACTCTTCACTGTCAAGGTCGTGGCCTGGTCGCTGGCCGGCCTGGCGACCGCCGGCGGCGCGGCCACCGCCGGGACGATCGCCTTCACCAGCTCCGGGCCGGCCGCCACCGGCGGCGCCTCGGTTTCCGGTCCCGCGGTTCCCTCTGGTTCAGCCGGCGCCGGCGGCTCCGTCTCGGGCAACGTGCCCGCCCAGCCAGTCGCGTCGTCGGCGAGGGCGGGCGGCCCGGCGGCGACCGGGTCATCCGGCGCCGGCGCGCCGGTCAGCCCCACGCGGCTGTGCACCGAGTTGACCACGAAGGTGGCATCCGTCACCGGCGACGCGCAGGGCGCCGCGAACACCGCCGCCGGCGCCGCCGGCGTCGCGGCGGTCCTCGCTAACCCCGCGCTGACCCAGGTGCTGGCCACCCCGCCGTTCGCGTCGCTGATCTCGGCGGTCGGCAGCGCGACGGCCGTCCCTGACTACTGCGGCCTGCTCATGGGGCTCCCCACGGTCCCGGTGCCCGCGGCCTTCACGCAGCTCCCGGCCTCCGTCGTCGGCCACGCCCTGGCCGCGCTGCCCGCCAGCGACCTGGCCGGCGTCTTGCGCTCGCTGCCGACCGCAGGCCTGTCGCAGACGCTGGGCGAGCTGTCGCCCGCGCAGCTGTCCTCGGTCTTCACGACCTTGCCGGCGTCCGCGGCGGGCAGCGTCTTGAGCGAGCTTCCCGCGAGCCCCCTCGCCGGCGTGCTCACCGCCTTGCCGGCCTCGTCGGTGACTAGCCTGCTGCCGAGCCTGCCCGCCGGCGACCTGGCCACGGTCTTGACCACCTTGCCGGATGCGGCGACGGGCACCGTCTTGACCGAGCTCCCGGCCAGCGGCCTGAGCAGCGTGCTGACCGGCTTGCCGGCCCCGGCGCTGGGCAACGCGCTCACCGGGCTGCCAGCCGGCGACCTCAGCCAGATCCTCACCACGTTGCCGCCGTCGTCGGCGGGCAGCGTGCTCACCACGCTCCCGGCGACCACCTTGGGCAGCGTCTTGTCCGCCCTCCCGGCGAGCACCCTGGGCCGCGTTCTGGGCTCCCTCCCGGCCGGCGACCTGAGCACCGTCGTGACCACCCTCCAGCCATCGACGCTGCGCTCGCTGCTGGGCAGCCTGCCCAGCGGCACCGTCACCCAGATCCTCGCCAAGCTCCCGTCTTCTGTCCTATCCGGGCTGCGGGGCATCCTTCCATCGGGGATCCTGGCACAACTGCCGGTGTAGCGCGCACGACCGGAGAACCGGGCGCTGAGAACTGATCATCCAGGGGAGTGGGGACCGCCGCAGGCGGGATGGTGCCGGCCGGCACCATCCCGCCCGCCCTCATGGAGGAGACTCTGCTGACACCGCTAGGACACGAGCGGGCAGTTACCACCACCACGGCGTGGGCCAGCCCCCGCCCGGGCAGAACGGATCGCGCCGTTGAGCCGGCGGGCGAGCTCACGGCGGCGATCGAGGGCGCCCGGCGCGGGGATCCCATGTCGTTCCGGGTCCTCTACCGCGAGACGCAGCCCCGGCTGTTGCGCTACCTCAGCTACCTCGTGGCCGCCGAAGCCGAGGACATCGC
>JAICUO010000779.1 GCA_025935815.1 Streptosporangiaceae bacterium | reverse complement strand
GGCCGCGCTCTGGTGACGAATGTCCCGGTCCTGGAGTCCTTTCGTCCCTGGCCGCCGATCGCTCGCCATTCGACACTGATCCGGAAAGATGGGGATTTGCCCCAGGCTGGAGGCTATGGCGATGTATGACAAGATCCTGGTGGCGATCGACCACTCCGAGATTTCCGACCGGGCCCTGGTGGCGGCCCGTGACCTGGCCCTGCTGTCGGAGGGCGAGGTGTGGGTGCTGCACCTGCGCGAGCGCGAGGTGCTGCTCAGGACCGGGATGACGCTGGCCGACGAGACGCCTCCGGAGGCTCGCGCGGCGGTCGCGGCCGCGGTCGACAAGCTGACCGCCGCGGGCGTCAAGGCGCACGGGGACGTCCGGAACACGCTGCACGGCTATGCCGCGCGCGACATCGTCGACGACGCGGTCGAGCACGACGTCGGCGTCATCGTGATGGGCTCACGGGGCCGCAGCGACCTGGCCGGCCTGGTCCTGGGCAGCACCGCGCACAAGGTAATCCACCTCACCGATCGCCCCGTCCTGATCGTCAGGTAACCGGCCTGGAGCGAGATAGCCCGGGGGAGCCGTGCAGGCTCCCCCGGGCTTGCCTTACCGTCTTCACCTGACGCGAGTCGTGACCTTGGGCCCTGTCCCGGTAACCCTCGTGGCCCCGAGCATGGGGCAAAGCCGTGTTCCAGCGAGGTGCCCGTGACAGTCGCCGTGCCCAGCCGCAGGCAAAGCCCGGTCAGCCCATCCCCGCTGACCGCCGCCGCGGCCGCCGCCCGCACGGCCGCTGACGTCCTGGGCCGCCTGGGAAGCGACCCGTCAGGCATCTCGGAGGACGAGGCGCGGCGGCGGCTGCAGGCGGCGGGCCCGAACGCGGTACGGTCGCACCGGGCACGCCTCCTGCCCGTGCTGGCCCGCCAGCTGCGCTCCCCGCTGCTGGCGCTGCTGGCGGCGACCGCCGTGGCGTCCGCCTTCGTCGGCCAGGCGAGCGACGCGGCGATCATCGCGACGATCCTGGCGGCCTCGGTGGGCCTGGGATTCGCCAACGAGTACAAGGCCGAGAAGACGGCCGAGGCGCTGCACTCCAGCGTCCGCCATCGCTGCGTGGTGCTGCGGGGCGGGCACCCGCGCACGACGGACGTCACCGAACTGGTGCCCGGCGACGTGGTCGACCTCCAGCTGGGCCAGGTGGTCCCGGCCGACCTGCGGCTGCTCGCCGCCACCGGGCTGGAGTGCGACGAGTCCGTGCTGACCGGGGAGTCCCTGCCCGCCGAGAAGAACCCGGCCCCCGTCCCGGCCGGGACCCCGCTGGCCGAGCTGGCCAGCTGCGCCCTGATGGGCACCGTGGTCCGGGCCGGGTCGGGCACCGGCGTCGTGGTCGCCACCGGCGGCCAGGCGGAGTTCGGTCGCATAGCGCTCGGGCTGGGGCAGCGCCAGCCCGAGACCGAGTTCCAGGTCGGCCTGCGCAAGTTCTCTATGCTGCTGGTCCAGGTGGCCGGCGTGCTGACCACGGCGATCTTCATCATCAACGTGACGCTGCACCGCCCGGTGATCGACGCGCTGCTGTTCTCGCTGGCGATCGCGGTCGGGATATCGCCGCAGCTGCTCCCGGCGGTCGTCTCCACCAGCCTGGCGGCCGGGGCGCGCCAGCTCGCCCGCCGCAAGGTGCTGGTCAAGCGCCTGGTCTGCATCGAGGACCTGGGCAACGTCGCGGTGCTGTTCACCGACAAGACCGGCACGCTGACCGAGGGCAGCCTCCGCTTCATGCGATCGGCCGCCCCGGATGGCACCGCCGCCGACGAGCCACTGCTGCTGGGGCTGCTGTGCAACGAGGCGGTGACCGAGGACGGGCGGGCGGCCGGCGGGAACCCGCTCGACGTCGCGCTGTGGGACTCCCCGGCCGCCACCGGGCAGCGAGCGGCGCTGGGGCGCTACCGCCGGCTGGCCACCATGCCGTTCGACCACGAGCGGCGCCTCGTCTCCGTCTTGACCGAGGACGACCAGGGCAGCCGCATGGTCATCACCAAGGGTGCCCCCGAGGGCCTGCTCGAGCGGTGCGCCGACGTCCCCGATAGCGCGCGCACCGCCCTCGAGGCCGAGTTCGCGGCCGGCAACCGGGTGATCGCCGTGGCCACCCGCGACGCTCCCGGCCAGTCGTCGCTGACCGCCGCCGATGAGCATGACCTGCGGTTCCGTGGCCTTCTGGTCTTCCTCGACCCGCCCAAGCCGGACGCTCGCGCGGCATTGCGGCGGCTGGCCGGCCTCGGCATCACGGTCAAGGTGCTCACCGGGGACAACCCGGCCGTGGCGGCGAAGGCCTGCGCCGACCTCGGCCTGCCGCCCGGGCAGGTGGCCACCGGCGCCGACATCGACAACGCGGGCGACGGGCTCGGCGACCTGATCGCCGCGACCACGGTCTTCGCCCGGGTCAGCCCCAAGCACAAGGCCCAGGTCATCAGGGCCCAACGACGGGCCGGGACCGACGTGGCGTTCCTCGGCGACGGCGTCAACGACGCCATCGCGCTGCACGCCGCCGACGTCGGCATCTCGGTGGACTCGGCCACCGACGTGGCCAAGGACGCCGCCGCCGTGCTGCTGCTGGAAAAGGACCTGGACGTGCTGGCCGACGGCGTCATGGGCGGCCGCCGGATCTTCGCCAACACGATCAAGTACGTCCTGATGGGCACGTCCAGCAACTTCGGGAACATGTTCAGCGCGGCCGGGGCATCGCTGTTCCTGACCTTCCTGCCGATGCTGCCGTCGCAGATCCTGCTCAACAACCTGCTCTACGACACCAGCCAGCTGGCCATCCCCACCGATGACGTCGACCCCGAGCAAGTCGACCGGCCGACCCGCTGGGATGTCGGGTTCATCCGCCGGTTCATGCTCTTCTTCGGCCCGGTCAGCTCGGTGTTCGACTTCATCACGTTCGGCGTCATGCTGTGGGGGTTCCACGCCGGCCCGGCGCTGTTCCGGTCGGGCTGGTTCGTGGAGTCCCTGGCCACCCAGACCCTGGTGATCTTCGCCATCCGGACCCGTCGCGTCCCGTTCTTCCGCAGCCGCCCGAGCGTGCCGCTGCTGCTGGCCGCGCTGGCCGTGGTCACCGTCGGGGCAGTGCTGCCCGCCAGCCCGTTCGGCCGGATGCTGGGCTTCCGCCCGCTGCCCGGCCTGTTCTTCGCGGCCCTGGTCCTGATGGTGGTGGCTTACCTGCTGCTGATCGAATTCGGCAAGTACTGGTTCTACCGCGCCTCCCGCAAGCCCGCGCCCGCGGCGGCCCCGCGCCCGGTCTCCGCCCGCGGCCGCCGCGTGCACCGCCGGGCCGCCCGCTTCACCACCCATCAGCGGCTGCGGCGGTATGACACGCGGCGGAGCACCAGCGGCACCTCGCCGGCGAACTCCCAGTAGAACTTCGATGCCAGTTTCGCGGTGACTGATGACCCGGGCATGGCACTGGCCCCCGCCTTAACCGGGAGG
>JAICUO010000119.1 GCA_025935815.1 Streptosporangiaceae bacterium | reverse complement strand
TGCGGCTCGTAGACCCGGATGAAGCGCGCGGCCTCCTCCATGCCGACGTAGGCGTGGAACCACTCGGGCAGGATGTCGTGGTAGCGGTGCCACCAGCCCGGCCGGTTCGCCTGCTCGGCGAGGGCGAGCAGCTGCTCACGCTCATCGGCGGGGACGCCGTACAGGGTCAGCAGGTCCAGTACGTCGATCTCCCTGATCGCGTTGCGCCCTAGCTCCATGCGGCTGATCTTGGACTCCGAGGCGCGGATGGCGGTAGCCGCCTGCCGCGCGGTGATTCCCCTGGCCTCCCGCAGGCGGCGCAAGTGAGTGCCGAGCAGGATGCGCAGGACCGTGGGGCCCTCGGAAGAGTCAGGCACGATGGCCAACCTCCTCATTCCCGTCACCGGGTGTCTGGGTAATGCCGTCTGTAGTTTTTCACGCAATTGCGCGGGGTTACCTCTGTGTGCGCGGGCTAGTCGGGCACTGCATTGGCGTCCGCTCCATGCACTTGCTTGGTGTCAACTCAGCGACACCCCGCCCGGGGCCGGACAACGCGGGCATCTTCAGTCCCCATGATATCCCATATGCGATATCACGGCACCTGTCAAACTACCCATTTTTACGAGACTCGGCCCGGTGCCTGGCGAGCCGCCGGTGCCCCGGCATGGCTCGCCGCTCTGGGGCCGCGCTCGGCCCCGCGCCCGGCAGGCGCCCTGACGTGGCAGCCGGCCCGCGGCGGGCCGGATCGGCAGTGCGGCGCCCGCTCAATAGATGCCGCTCTATCACATGGAATTGCGTACAGGCGCCCGTTTATGCCGCGCTGGAATTACCAACCAATTCACGTGAATTGCGCGCTTCCGGTCGGGCAGCGCAGTGATAACAGGCGGCAATCGCGGACGTGATCGCGACGCGTCGGAACGAGACCGGCGCAGCGCCGTAAGTCCGGCATTCCGCGCGGCGTATAATGCCTGTCATGCGCTACCTACCCCTTGGTAACTCTGGGCTGCTCGTCTCGGTAATTGGTCTCGGCTGCAACAATTTCGGCGGCCGGATCGACGTACGGCAGGCCCGTCCGGTGGTGGACGCCGCGATCGACGCGGGGATCACCTTCTTCGACACCGCGGAGATGTACGGCACGAATGGGGGCTCGGAGCTCGCGCTCGGCGAGATCCTCCACGGCCGTCGCGACAAGGTCGTGCTGGCCACGAAGTTCGGTCACCAGGCGGTGGACATGGGGTACGGGCCCGCCGCGGGCGCCAAGGGCGGGCGCGGATACATCAGGCGCGCGGTCGAGAACTCGCTGCGCCGGCTGCGGACCGACTACATCGACCTGTACCAGTTGCACACCCCGGACCCGCTGACGCCAATCGAGGAGACCATCGCCGCGCTCGATGAGCTTGTCGCCGCGGGCAAGGTGCGCTACGTGGGCCACTCCAACCTGACCGGCTGGCAGGCTGCGGACGCCGCGCACAAGGCCGCGAACGCCGGGGCCGCCCCGTTCATATCCGCGCAGAATCACTGGTCGCTGCTCGAGCGCGGCGTCGAGGCCGAGGTAGTGCCGGCCGCCCGGCACTTCGGGCTGGGCGTGCTGCCCTACTACCCGCTCGCCAACGGGATGCTGACCGGGAAGGTGCGGCGCGGCCAGGCCCCGCCGGCGGGCACCCGGATCGCCGCCCGGTCCGCGCTGATCACCGATGAGAAGCTGGACAAGGTCGAGGCGCTGATCGACTGGGGCGCCGAGCGGGGCGTCAGCCTGCTGGACATCGCGATCGGCGGGCTGGCCGCCCAGCCCGGCTGCGCTTCGGTCATCGCCGGCGCGACGACCGCCGAGCAGGTCGCGGCCAACGCCGCCGCGGGGAACTGGGTGCCGACACCGGAGGAACTGGAGCAGATCGACAAGATCGTGCCCCCTCCGGCCGCGCCCCGATAGCGTCGCGAGGCATAGCGAGGGCCGGAGCTTACCCCCCGGACGATATGGCGATCTGGTACAAGGTCACGACGCTGGGGCCGAACACCGCCGCGTAGGACACCGCGTCAGTGTCGCCGCCTTGCTCATAGCCGCCGATGACGCCGATCACGGTGCCCTGGCCGGACTTCGGGTCCACGTCGGTCAGGAACGGCCCGCCGCTCGTCCCGTTGCGGTAGCCGCCGCAGTCGAACTCCCGCTGGGTAGCGCTGAACGCGTGCGCCCAGTTCACGCACCAGACGGGCTGGTCGGTGTCCTGGGGGTAGCCGATAACCTGGACCAGCGCGGGCGTGGTGTCATCGGCACCGGGATCGTCGGAGGCAGCCATGGCCTCCGAGCCGGTCACGTTCTCGATGGGCACGCCGGCCGTCCGGCCAAGCTGAAGGAAGGCCACGTCATCGTCGGGATCCTGGGAGGACTGCCAGGCCGCGTCGGTGTACACGCGGGTAACCGGCCATGCCCCGTAGGGTGCCTGGCCGTCGTGGAACCCAGGGACGAACACCATCGAGGACCCGTGGCCGCCGACGCAGTGCGCCGCCGTCACCGCCAGGTCGCCCGCCGGGCTGTGCACGACGCTGGCGGTGCAGAAGTGCTTGCCGCCCGAGGGGAACAGCGCGCCCACGGCCGCGACGCCCGTGAAGGCCTGGCCGGCGGGCGAGGCCTTCACGGCCGGGGAGGCTTTGCTGGCGGGGTCGGCGGGGGTGGTGGCACGCGCTCGCGGGGTGGCCTCGCCGGTCGCGCCGCCCGCCGTCGGAATGGCCAGGGCGACCAGGCCGGCGCCGGCCAGCAAGGCGCCTCCAGCCCAGGCCAGATGACGGCCGGGCACCCGGAGCGGACGAGTCCGAAGTCCCATCCGCTCCTCCGTCCGTCTCGCCTTGGCTTGTCACCGCCCCGCGGGCGCTGATACTCAAATGTTATACAAGTTCGATGAGGGTCGATGACAACTGAGGGTCAGCATCTCAACCGGCGCATCGCGGCGCTCGCGGTTCCCGCACTTGGCTCGATCGCCGCCGAGCCGCTGTACAACATCGCTGATACCGCCATCGTCGGCCACCTGGGACGGGTGCCGCTGGACTCGCTGGCGATCGCGGCCAGCGCCCTGGCGATCGTCGCGTGGGCGGCGATCTTCCTCAGCACCGCTACCACCTCGGCGGTAGCGCGGCTCAAGGCGGCCGGCAGCGCGGCGGCCGCCGGGCGCGCGGTCGGGGCGGCCTACCTGGTCGCGGTGGCGTGGGGCGTCGCCACGGCCGTCATCGTGGTGATCGCCGCCCCCTGGGTCGCGGCGCTGCTCGGCGCGCGCGGCGAGGTCCTGGACGGCGCGACGGGCTACCTGCGCGCGTCAGCCGCGGGACTGCCGTTCCTGTACCTGTCCTACGCGGGCAACGGTCACCTGATCGGGCTGGCGGACTCGCGGACCCCGCTGAAGATCGCCGTCGGCGCGAATCTGGCGAACATCGCGCTTGAGGTCACGCTGGTGTTCGGCCTGCACGCCGGGCTGCCCGGGTCGGCCTGGGGCACCGTCGCCGCGCAGGTGCTGGCCGCCGCGTGGTACGCCCGCGCGTCCTGGCGGCGGGCCGGGGTAGCGCCGCGCCGCCCGGGCCGGCCGGAGGTGCGCGCCCTGCTCCGGGACGGGCACCGGCTGTCGGTCCGCACCGTCGCGCTCGGGGTCGTGCCGCTCGCGGCGACCGCGCTCGTGGCCCGGCTCGGACCGGTCCTGCTCGGCGGCCAGCAGGTGGCGATGCGCCTGTGGTACATGCTGTCGCTGTCGCTGGATGCCCTCGCGGTCCCGGCGCAGGTGTTCGTCAGCGCCAGCCTCGGCGCGGGCGACCCCGAAGCGGCCCGCCGCGTCGGGCAGCGGACCCTGGGGCTGGGGCTGGCGGCGGGCATCGCGCTCGGCGTGGTCACCGCGCTGCTGGCGCTGGGCGCCCCGGACGCGTTCACCGCCGACCCGGCGGTCCGGCACGCCGCGGTGATCGGGCTAGTCGCCTCCGCGGTCACCCTGCCCCTGGCGGCCCTCGCGTTCGTGCTGGACGGGCTGATCCTCGGCATCGGCGACTACGTGGCGATGCGCCGCGCCATGATCGTGTCCATCGCCGGCTTCGCCCCGCTGGCGCTGGCCACGGCCCGCTGGCACTGGATCGGCCTGCCCGGCGTGTGGGCGGCGCTGGGGCTGTGGCTGGCCGCCCGCTCGCTGCTGCTCGGCAGGCGCTGGCTCGCCCACGTCCGCGCCGGGTTACGAGATCGCCGCCTGGAACACGCCCGGGGTGACGCCGTAGTACCGCCGGAACCAGCGGGTCAGGTGCGCCTGGTCGGCGAAGCCGGCCTCGGCGGCGGCGATCGCCGGGGCGGTGCCCGCGGCGAGCGACCGCCGCGCGGCCCGGATCCGCAGCTGGCGCTGGTAGTCGCTGGGCGCCATCCCGAAGGCACCGCGAAAGGCCCGGTAGGCCACGTACCGGCTGCACCCGGCCGCCTCGGCCAGGTCGTCCATGGTCAGCTGCGCGCGCCCGGGCGAAGTGACGCCCGCGTCGTGGATCAGGTCGCGCACCCGGTCGGCCACGTCCGCGGGCGGCAGGCGCGGCGCCGGGCGCGCGAGCGACGCGTGCCGGGCGACATGCCGAGTGACGTCGACCAGGCGCTCATAGCGCGCCAGTTCGCTCCTGGCCTCGTCATCGGGCTCCAGCGTGGTGGCCAGCCGCAGCAGCGCGCGGGCCAGCGCCGCGTCCTGGGCCACGGGAACCGGGAACAACGGCAGGCCGTCGGCCCGGCCGGTCACCTCACCGACGAGTGAGGCCATCAGGTCCGGCCAGACGTGCACCATCCGGTAGGTGAAGCCGCCAGGGTCGGCGGCGTGCCCGTCGTGCGGGTCATCGGGGTTGAACAGCATGACCATGCCGGGGCCGCTGACGTGGCGACCATGACGGCACCGGAACTCCTGCGCACCCTCCTCGGTGATGCCGAGGGAGTAGCTCTCATGGCTGTGCCGGTGGTAGACGTGCGTCGTGAACCGGGCGTGCATCGCCTCCATCGGCAGGGAGCGCGCGCGCCAGTACCGGACCCAGTCACCGGGCATGAGCCCATTCTCGCCGGCGCACGCGCGTCCAAGACACGGCGGCCCGGGCCGGGGCAGGCTCGCCGTCATGCGCTTTGACACGAAGATCGCCATCGCGGTCCGTGATGACCTGCCCGCGTGGCAGAAGCTGAACGTCACCGCCTTCCTCGCCAGCGGCATCGCCGCCGGGGCCGGCGACATCATCGGCAAGCCGTACGAGGACGGGGACGGGAACACCTACCTGGAGCTGTTCCGCCAGCCGGTGGTCATCCACGCGGCGACGGCCGAGCAGCTGACCGGCGTGCACCAGCGGGTTCTCAGCCGGGCCCTGCCCATGGCGATCTACACGCAGGACATGTTCGCCACCGGGAACGACGACGACAATCGCGCCGCCGTGAGCGGTGTCCGCGCCGCTGACCTGCGGTTCGCCGGGATCGCGGTCCACGGGCCCCGCAACGCGGTGGACAAGGCCCTCAAGGGGCTGCCGCTACACCCCTAGGGCCCGAAGAACTGGCGGGCCGCGGCAGCCTGGCTAGCTCGCGGGACGATCCTTCTTCGGCAGCTTGCGCAGGACGGCATCATAGGAGCCGTCGATCGCCGCGCAGACCTCATCGTCGGGGATCGCGCCGCCGCCGGCCTGGAGGGTGTTCCAGCCTGATCGCCCGATGTAGGGCATCACCGTCGCGGCGCCCGGGTAGCGGGCCAGCCACTCGTCGGCCGTGTCCCGGCTCGCTCCGCACTTCAGGCCCACCGTCGGCGGGACCCGGTCACCGGACCCGAGGAAGGCGAAGATCTTCGGCCCGACCTTCACCACGACATCGCCGTCCCACGGCTCGTCTTGCCACGCGCCCGGCTTAGCCAGGCAGTACGCCAGAAGTTGCTCCCAGGTCACGGGGTCACTGTAGTCGGCAGGCCGGCGATGGCGGCGGCTACCGGGTAGGGCAGGTGCCGCGGGTGGACGAGCAGGCCGCGGGCCAGCCGGGCGATCCGGGGCCGGAGCGGGGTCAGCACCTGGACGCTGTAGTGCCAGGCGGCCGCCTCGTTGCCCGCGAACCGGCCGGTGATCGCGGCCCGGAATCGCCGCGCGTCCCCGCCGTCGCCGCGCCATCGCGCCAGGAATGCGGCGACGTCGTCGTCGTGCGCCGGCAGCGTCCAGTCCCGCAGCCGCTCGGCGACCTGCCCCGCCGCGTCAATGACGAACGCCAGGTCGCACCGGTGCCCCCCGGCACTGTTTTGGGTGGCACTGTTTTGGGTGGCACTGCCGTGGATGGCACTGTCGTGAATGGCACTGCCCTGGATCCGGTGGACCCGGCCCGCGCTGGCGCTCCCGGCGCGGATGCTAATGGAGCTGAACCGCGCGCCGATCGCGAGGGCGGCTACCGCGTGCCCCGCCTCGTGCCAGGCGGTGCGGGCCGCCTCGGCGCGCGCGGGTGCGTAGCTGGCGGCCAGCCCGCCGTCATAACGCTGCCGGATCCACGCCGCGTGCACTAGCGACTCATCGTCATACCTGATGAGCCGGGCGAGTTCCTCCTCGATCGCCACCAGCGTCCGGGCCTGCGCGGGCGTCATTCGCCCACATTAGCGTCAGGTACGGTTAGGAACTTGTGACTTCAGTGCAGCGCGGCGAGCGGCGTGGCTCTTCGCTGGAGGCGGTGCTGCTGGTCATCGGGGTGGCCGCGCTGGGCTTCAACCTGCGCGGCGCGATCACCAGCCTCCCCCCGGTCTATCCCGAGCTGCAGGATCGCCTGCACCTGTCGTCCGCTGCCGTGTCGGTGCTGGCGGCGACGCCGGTCATCTGCTTCGGGATCGTGTCCGGGTTCGCCGCGCCGCTGGCCCGGCGGGTCGGCGAAGAGCGCGCCCTGCTGGCCGCCCTGGTCATGCTGGCGGCCGGCCTGGTGCTGCGCGCCGCCGCGCCCGCCTCGCTGCTGTTCCCGGGGACCGTGCTCGCGGCGGGTGCCATCGCGGTCATGAACGTGCTGCTGAGCAGCCTCATCAAGCGCCGCTGGCCAGAGCGGGCCGGGTTCCTCATCGGCCTCTACATCACCACGCTGTCGGCCGGCGCCATCGCCGGGTCACTGCTTAGCGTCCCGGTCTACCAGGCCGGCGGGCGGTCGATACCGCTGGCGCTCGGCTGGGTGGTGGTTCCGGCCGTGATTGGCGTGGCGCTGTGGCTCCCCCAGGTCCGGGGGAGCGGCGGGGCCGTCCCGGACGCCACCGCGGCCGCCTCCGGCGCAGGCTCCCGTCCGGCCGCCTCGCGCCCGGCCAGCGGCCGGCGGCCGCTTTGGCGGTACGCGCTCGCCTGGCAGGTCACCCTCTTCATGGGCGTGCAGAGCCTGCTGTACTACGGGAGCGTGTCCTGGCTGCCGACGATCTTGCGGGACCGCGGCGTGTCGGCGAGCGCGGCCGGCGCCCTGCTCGGCGTCCTGGGCATCGGCAACCTCGCGCTCGCGCTGGTGATCCCGGTCCTGGCGCAGCGGATGCGCGCGCAGTACGCGCTCATCATCCCGGTCGCCATCGGGATCGCAGCGGGCACGGCCGGCGCGGTGTGGGCACCGGTGGACACCGCGGTGGCGTGGATGCTCATCCTCGGGGCCGCGCAGAACGCCGCCCTGGGCCTGGCGATCTTCTTCGCCATGGCCCGCGCCCCCGACCCGGCGACGGCCGCGTCACTGTCGGCGATGGCCCAAGGTGCGGGCTACTTGCTGGCCAGCGCGGGCCCGCTGGAGGTCGGCCTGCTGCACTCGGCCACCGGGAGCTGGAACGCCCCGGTCACCGTGCTGCTGGCGCTCACCGTCGTCTTGCTGGTCGTTGGGCTGCTCGCGGCGCGACCCCGGACCCTGCCCGGCCGCGATGACTGATCGCGGGGCCGTGATCGGCTTCGACCTGGACATGACGCTGGTCGACTCCCGCGCGGCGATCATGGCGTCATTCGCGGCGGTCGCCGCGGAGACCGGGGTCACCATAGACCCGGTCGGAGTGGACAGCAGGCTCGGGATCAAGCTGGAGGACGAGCTCGCGCACTGGTTCCCCGCTGGTGAGATCGTGCCGGCGATGGCGATCTACCGCCGGCACTACCCGCTGCTGTCCGGTCCGCTGACCAGCGTCCTGCCCGGCGCGCGGGAGGCCCTCGCCACGGTGCGCGCGGCCGGGGCGCGGGTGGTGGTGATCTCCGCGAAGTTCGAGCCGGCGGTCCGGCAGGTCCTCGATGACGTCGGCCTCGCCGTGGATGAGGTGTTCGGCGGGGTCCACGGCCCGGAGAAGGCCGTCGTGCTAACGGCGCTCGCCGCGGACGCCTACGTGGGCGACCCGCCGGCCGACATGGCCGCGGCGGTCGCCGCGGCGGCCTGGCCGGTCGGCGTGGCCACCGGGTCCTTCAGCGGCGCCGACCTGCGGGCGGCCGGCGCGGCGGTTGTCTTGGCGTCGCTCGCGCAATTCCCGGACCGGTACGCACGGCGCTTCAGCTGATCATGCCCGCCGTCAGGCTCCGGCAGTGCGCTTCAGGCGGTGTCGCTTCATGCGGTGTCGCTTCAGGCGGTGTCCTTCAGGGTTATGCCGCGATCGCGTATGGTCGCGGGGCGCGGCGCAGCCACTGCCAGAATGACCGGCGCGGCGGCCGGGCGCTGATGTGCCCGCTACGGCACGTCCCGGTGACTTCGACCCGCAGCTGGACCGGGACGTTCTCGCCCCACGGGGCGCGAACCGTGACGTGCCCGCTGCGCACCGCGACCTCGCTGGCGTCAACCGTGATGCCCGGCCGGGTGAGGATGAGCAGGTGGCCGCTGCGCACCTCGGCGTCCAGTTCCATGACCGGCGCGGTGATGACGGCCCGGGTGAAGTCGAGTAGCACGTGCCCGCTGGTCACCCGCACCTCCACGCGGCGCGGTACCACCCAGCGGCCCTCCCTCTTGGCCTGGCCGCTGCCGACCTGGATCCGCATGAGGTCCTTGGGCTGCTCGCCGGGCGCCAGCGCGTGCCCGCTGGCCGCGGGAACGATCGCCGCGTCGGCCGTCTCCGGCAGGTCCGTGGTCAGCGCCGCCAGCTCGGCATAGGTCCGCGCGTTCAGCGCCAGCTCCAGCCGCTCGTCTAGCTCCTCCGCCGAAAGCCGCCCATCGCCGGCCGCTACCCGCAGCGTCTCCACCACCCGGTCCCGGTCCGCGTGCGATGCCCGCAGCTTCCCAGGACCTGGCGTCGCGGTCGCATCCTCCTCAGCCATGGACAAACTGTAAAGGAACTGGCGAGTTCGCGCTCAGCTCACCGGGCTCATGAGGCGACTTCCTCGCCTTACCCGCGCGACCGGGCGAGCTCGGCCAGGCCGTACCGCTCAACGTGCTCAGGGTCACCGAGGCTGATCGTCCGCAGGCCCTCGGCGGCCAGCCGGTCATTGATCTCGTCGAAGTGCTCGCGGACGAGCGCCTTCTCCTCCTCGGTGGTCTTGCCCCGGTGCGGCTTGCCCGCGTGCTCCAGCGTCGCGTAGTCCCGCTCGCCCTTGGCGGTGCCTCCGGTGCCTCCGGTGCCGCTGGCCCCGGCCGACGGCGTGCCCTGGCCTGACGCCCGCGAGGCCCGCTTCGCGATCCGGGCGCGCGGCGCCTGGATCAGCAGCTCGGCCATCGGCCGCTCGGTCGCGAGCTTGTCGAACGCGGCGGCGTCCATGGCGACCCGCCGTGGCTCGTCCTCGCCAGCCAGGTAGATGTCCACCATCGCGACGCGCAGCGCCGCCTTCTCGATCACCTTGGCCTCGTCGGCGAGGACCTCGATCTCGACCGGGCCATCACCGAGTTCCGGGTGCTCATGAATCACGATTCGCGCGAGCGCGTCATCCTGCATGATGAGCTGGCCGCTAAGATCGCTAAACCGAACAGTCTTCTGACCCACGTCCCGACCCTTTCCTGATGCTCGATTTCCCGTGCGCCCATCCGTTGCCAAGCAAGCCTGCCCCACGCCCTGCTCGATGTCAAACTCGTGTTCGCAATGGCGTTAGGATACCGGTTTGCGGGTGAACAGGTCTCTGATAGTAACAATGAGCACCGACTCGGCCGATCCCGGCTCGATCCGCCCAGCCCGTACCTCGTCGGCGCACGCGTGCAAGAGCGCGAAGCAGCACGTCACCAGCCAGGCGTCCGGCACGTCAGCGCGGAACGACCCGTCCCGCTGACCGCGCTCGATTAGCTCGGCGACGGCGTGGTGCGCCGCCGAGTGCGACCGGGTCATGGCCTCGGCGCTCAGCATCGACGCCGCCGCCTCGGCCATCGCGGCGTGCTGGCCCAGCTCGCGCCACCCTACCGCCACCAGTCGCTCCAGCGCTTCCACGGGCGGCCCCTCACCAGGGCGGGCGGCCGCCAGCACGCTGGCGGTATGCCCCACCGCCCGCGAGACGACCGCCTCCAGCAGCGCATCGGCCGTGGCGAAGTGCGCGTACACGGTGACCCGGGACACGCCGGCGGCGGTCGCGACCCCCGCGATCGTCACCGGCGCCCGCACCCGGATCAGCTCCTCGGCGGCGTCGAGGATGGCTTGCACGTTCCGGTCGGCGATGGCTCGCCGCCGGTCCGTGACCTCTGCCACCCCTACCTCCATCAGTCAGTGCATGCCCACTCTAGTGCCGGGCTGGGGCCGCGCGCTGGGTAGCGCCACAGCTGCCAGCACGGCCAGCGCCGCGGCGGCCGCCCCCGCCGCGAGCAAGGCGTGCCGGTACCCGGCGGCGAAGCCGGCGCCGTGCAGGGCGAACCCCGACACCCCGGCCGCGATCGCCGGGAAGATCGCCGCGCCCAGCGCCGCCCCGATCTCGTGCATCGTCGTCAGCAGTCCCGAGGCCAGCCCGCTTTCCTCCGCGCCGACCTTGCTCAGCCCGGTGACCTGCGCGGACGGGAACGCCAGGCCGCTTCCGGCGCCGAGCAGGGCCAGCCCCGGCAACAACCCGGACCAGTAGCCGCTCCCAGCGGTGGCCCGGGACAGCCAGAAGGCGCCCGCGGCCATGAGCGCGAACCCGGCGACCGCGAGCACCCGCGAGCCGGCCTTCCCCATCAGGTGCGCGGCCAGCCCCGCGCCGAGCCCGGTGATTATCACCGGCGGCAGGAACTCCACGCCCGCGCGCACCGCCGACGCGCCGAGCACGCCCTGCAGGAACAGCGAGGACAGCAGCACCACCCCGACCTGGGTCCCGGTGGCCGCCAGCAGGGCCAGCCCCCCGAACGTCAGCGACCGGGACCGGAAGGCGCGCAACGGGACCAGCGGGGACCTGCCGCCGCGCTCGGCGCGGTATTCGGCCAGGGCGAAAGCCGTCAGCAGGACCACGGCCGCGGCCAGCGGGCCGGTCCGGCCGAGTCCCCAGCCGGACCGGGAGATCCCGTAGACCAGGGCGGCCAGCCCGCCGACGGCGAGCACCGTCCCGCGCAGGTCGAGTCGCCCGGTGCCGCCGTGACCGGCGCGCGCGCCGCCCGACCCCGCCCGCGTTGCCAGCACGTGCCACGCGGCCGCCAGCGCGACCACGCCCACCGGGACGTTGATGAGGAATACCGACCGCCAGCCCAGCGCGCTCGTGAGCACGCCGCCCAGGAGCACGCCAGTGGCGAGCCCCCCGCCGGCCAGCGCGCCCCAGGCGCTCAGCGCGGTGGCCCGCCGGGCGCCGGTGTAGGTCGCGGTTATCAACCCAAGCGCGGACGGGGTGAGCAGGGCCGCTCCCAGCCCCTGGACCGACCGGGCGGCCACCAGGGCGGCCGCGCCCGGCGCGAGGCCGCTCGCCAGCGACGCCAGCGTGAATACGGCCAGGCCCAGGCTGAACGTCCGCCGCCCGCCGAGCAAGTCCGCCGCCCGGCCGCCGAGCAGCGTCAGCCCGCCGGTAGCCAGCAGGTAGCTGGTGACCACCCACTGCAGGTCGGCCGGCGCGAAGCCCAGCGACCGGCCGATCGACGGCAGCGCGATGCTGGTCACCGTCATGTCGAGGATCACCATGAACTGCGCCACGCACAGCACCACCAGCGCCGTCCACGGGCGCCTGCCTTCCCCGCTAGCGCCCCCGTGCCGTTCCCGCCGCTCAAGCAGGTCCAGCGCGATCGCGCGCCCGCCCTTCCCGGGGTCGTCCGCTCTTCCGAAGTGATGCGGCATGCCGCCCTCCTCCTGGTTTACATATCCGTCAACCAAGAGGATAAGCCAAAGGTTTACACCTCTGTCAAGCTTTTAAGTCCAGCGCTAGTGTGGCGGTAATGAAGGACGGAGTCGCCTCGCATACCGCCCGCAGCGTCGCCGCGCGCCGGCTGACCCACGAGCGCCTCCCGGCGGACTACGGCGACCCGGCGGCCGACCTCGCCCTGAGCCGTGACGTCGCCGCCGGGCTAGAGCCTGCACCAGGCCGGATGCACGATTACATCCGCGCCAGGACGGCGTTCTTCGACCGGGTCGTCGTCACCGCCGTCAACGACGGGGTGCCGCAAGTAGTCGTCGGCGCGGCCGGCTACGACGCCCGCTCGCTGCGCTACGCCAGGCCGGGCGTTCGCTGGTTCGAGGTGGACCACCCGGCGACCCAGGCCGACAAGCTGGAGCGGCTGCGCCGGCTCGGCATCGACGCCCGCCATGTCCGGTTCGTCGCGGCGGACTTCCGCGTCGATGCGGTGGCGGCCGCGCTGCGCGACGCCGGCCTAGACCCCCGGGAGCCGGCGCTGTTCTTGTTCGAGGGCATCGCCGTCTACCTCGACAAGGCGGTCACCGAGTCGGTCCTCGCCCAGTTCCGCGAGGTCACCGTCCCCGGCAGCACGCTGGCCATCAGCGTCTCGCTGACCTCGGCGGCCCGCGGGTCCACCGCCCGCGCCCGGTTCACCGAGTCGGTCGCCGCCATGGGCGAGCCGGCCCGCTCGTTCCTGGAGCCAGCCGAGGCCGCGCAGTTGCTGGCGCGCGCCGGCTGGCAACTCGATGACCGCGGTCAGCAGTCTGGCCGCCGCACCGCGGCCGGGTTCCTCACCGCCCGCGCGGTTCCCGCCCCTAGCATTCCACTACATCCGTAGGTGCCCTGCGCCATGCAAGCACTCCGAAGTGCGCCGAACCAAGACGGCTAAGTGGCTCGCCAGCGGTAGAGGTCGCGCAGCAGCGCGATCTCGGCGCCGTGGTGAATGGCCTCGCGGTTGATGTGCAGGATGAGGGCAGCCATGGGGTGCTCGGCGAACGGGCCCTCGGCCGGGCCGATCGGGCGGCGAAGGTCTTGGCCGGTGAGGCCTCGCACGCCGTCGTGCCACAGCTCATAGGCGGCATCGAGCCTGGCCAGGGCAGTGGCCGCGTCGCCGGGGTAGTCGTAGCCGGCGTAATCGACGGGCGGCCCGCCGAAATGGGCGGCGGCACGCATGCCGAAGACGCCGATCACCAGGTGGATGATCCGCCACGCGATCGTGGTGACCGGCGTCGGGTCGGGCGCGGGGTAGGCGAAGTCAACCGTGAAGCCGCCACTGCCCGCGCCGCCCGGGCCCGGGCGGATGCTCCACATGCCGGGCACCGGTTCCCAGAGGTACTCCTCATCGGTGAGGCCGTCCATCCGGGGCCTCAGGTTGGCCCGCCAGTGCCAGTCGAGCTGCTCGTGGAGCAGGCCGGGCCACTCGATGTCCGGGAGAGCGTCCATGCTGTACCTCCCGCTCGCTACGGGGAACTCTGCTCATCTGCACTGTAGCGAGGTGACTTGCCAGGATCGCGTGACGCGCGCAAAGTTGGCGAGGTGAGCGAGCTAAAGGTAGAAGCTGACCCCGCCGAGGTGGGGCTGGACGCGGAGCGACTGCGGCGCATCGACGCCCGGTTCGCCCGCTACGTGGACGAGGGCAAGCTGGCAGGCTGGCTGGTCACGGTGAGCAAGCACGGGCGGCTCGCGTACGTGTCGCGTCACGGGCAGCGTGACAACGAGGCCGGGCTGCCGGTGGAAACCGACACGCTGTGGCGCCTGTACTCGATGACCAAGCCCGTCACCTCGGTCGCCGCGATGATGCTGTACGAGGAGGGCGCGTTCCAGCTCACCGACCCGGTCAGCGACTTCATCCCGTCCTTCGCCGACGTCCGGGTCTACTCCGGCGGCTCTGACCTGCGCCCCGTCACCGTCCCGGCGACCGAGCCGGTGCGGATCTGGCACCTGCTGACGCACACGTCCGGCCTCACCTACGGCTTCCACCGCAACCACCCGGTGGACTCCATGTACCGGGCGGCCGGGTTCGACCTCGGCGTGAAGCCGGCCGTGGACCTGGCACGCGCATGCGACATCTGGGCGGGTTTCCCCCTGCTGTTCCAGCCGGGCAGCGAGTGGGCATACTCGGTGGCCACCGACGTCCTCGGCCGGGTGGTGGAGGTCGCCTCCGGTCAGCGGCTCGATGAGTTCTTCGCCCAGCGCATCTTCGGTCCGCTGGGGATGACCGACGCGGGCTTCTGCGCGCGCGCGGAGCAGTTGCCCCGGCTCGCCGCCCTGTACGCCCGCGGCCCCGGCGGGACCGCGGTCCGCGCGGACGCCCTCGATGAGGCGAAAGAGCCGCCAATGATGCTCAGCGGCGGCGGCGGGCTGGTGGGCACCGCCGCGGACTACCACCGCTTCACCCAGATGCTGCTGTCCCGGCCGGAAAGCCCCGCGGGGGAGCTCGATGGCGTCAAGCTGCTCAGCCCCCGCACGGTGGCCTACATGGGCAGCAACCACCTGCCCGGCGGGGCGGACCTGGAAGCCATCGGCCGGCGGCTGTTCGCGGAGACGCCCTACCACGGCATCGGCTTCGGCCTCGGCTTCGCGGTGGTGCTCGATCTCGCCAAGAGGCAGGGCCACGGCTCGCCTGGCGAGTTCTATTGGGGCGGTGCTGCGAGCACGGCGTTCTGGTGCGACCCCGAGGAAGACCTGTTCGTCATCTTCCTCACGCAGCTGATGCCCTCGAGCACGTACAACTTCAGAGGCCAGCTAAGAAGCCTGGTGTACGCGGCAATCGAGGAGTAGGGGCGAAAGCAGC